>JACPGA010000052.1:0-15168 GCA_016182705.1 Deltaproteobacteria bacterium | reverse complement strand
GGATGGCTGAAATCCACCTGGAGGAATCCGGCATACCATACACACACCTTCGTCCCAACTCTTTCATGCAGAATTTCGTGAACTTTTTCAGCGACTCCATAAGGACCACAGGCAAGCTGCTCCTGCCCTTGAAGAACGCGGCAGTGAGCTATATTGACGCGCGCGATATCGCGGCAGTTGCCGCAACTCTCCTTACCGGAAGCATCAAGGAAGAACATGTCAACAGGGCCTATGCGTTGACCGGCCCCGAACCTGTCACCATGGACGGCGTGGCGGCGGCGATCTCAAGGGCCTCGGGCAGGCCTGTCCAGTATATGGATATCTCTCCAGCTGAAGCAAGGCTCGGGATGAAGGCCGCAGGCATGCCTGACTGGGCCATCGAATCCATGATAGAGCTTTATGAGTTCCAGAGGGACGGCAGGGCCGAACGGGTCTCAGGGGCTGTGGAGGAAATAGCCGGGCGAGCTCCGTTCTCGTTCGATGATTTCGCGAGGGACAACGCGGCTGCGTTCAGGTCGGCGGCATAGATGGCCAGGAGGCTCAAGCTCTTCATAGCCACGAGCCTTGACGGTTACATAGCGCGTCCGGACGGCTCGATAGACTGGCTCTTTACCGACGCTGACTACGGCTACAAGGAGTTCTATTCAACGGTAGACACCGTGCTCGTCGGCAGAAAGACCTATGAGCAGACGCTCACTTTTGACGAAACCTTCTTCAGTGGCAAAGCCTGCTATGTCTTCACAAGAAAGGCCAGTGGAAAATCCGGCCACGTGACCTTTGTCTCTGGAGATATTGCGGAGTTTACAACGGGCCTCAAGGACGTATCAGGAAACGATATCTGGCTTGTGGGCGGCTCCGAGACCATTGCCGCCCTGAAACACCTCATCGACGACTTCATCATCTCGATACATCCAAGAATACTCGGCTCAGGCATTGCTCTTTTCACAGGCGAATGGAATGAGGTGGGCCTTGAACTTGTGAACTCATCTTCTTTCGCGAGCGGCCTTGTTCAGCTCCATTACAGGACGCTGTGAAAATGTACCCCGCCCTGCTTTCAGAAAAAATCGTAATCCTCACATAAAAAAACCCGACGCAAAAAAAAGCCCCTGATATTATTCAGGGGCTTCTGAAAGTTTTATCCGGTTCACGCCACAGGCGCGTTCAGAAACGACACCGCCTCTTCGACATCCGCCCTGCTGCCGATAATAAGCGGAGTCCTCTGATGGAGCTCGCCCGGGACGACCTCCATTATCCTGCCCTCGCCCGTAGATGCCGCGCCACCCGCCTGCTCGACAATGAAGGCGAGCGGGTTGGCCTCGTACAGAAGCCGGAGCTTCCCCCTGGTCGATTTCCTGTCAGCCGGGTAAAGGAATATACCGCCTTTCAGCAGGTTTCTATGGAAGTCCGCCACGAGCGAGCCAACGTACCTCGCGGTCATCTCCCTGCCGTTTGATTTTATCTTGTCTATGTACTGGACGGTTCCCGGCAGCCAATGGCGGCTGTTGCCCTCGTTGATGCTGAATATCTTTCCACTCGAAGGGATCTTTATGTCCATGTGCGAAAGAAAGAACTCGCCGACGGACGGATCGAGCGTGAAGCCATGCACCCCGTGCCCCGTCGTGTAGACGAGCATGGTGCTTGACCCGTAGAGGATGTAACCGGCGCAGACCTGCTCCATGCCTGGCTTCAGAAAATCCTTCGCAGTTACATTACCGCCGTCCGCCACGCGGAGTATAGAAAATATGGTGCCGACTGATATGTTTACGTCGATATTAGACGAGCCATCGAGCGGGTCGAACAAAAGGACATATTTCCCCTTGGGGTATCTGCCGTCGACATGGATTATGTCGTCCATCTCTTCGGACGCCATCGCAGCGAGGTGGCCGCCGTGCTCCATGGTACGCACGAACATCTCATTAGCGAGTTCGTCGAGCTTCTGGACCTCTTCGCCGTGCACGTTCTTCGTGCCGGCCGCGCCGATTATGCCGCCAAGCCCGGCCTTTCTCACCTCCCGGGAGATTATCTTGGCAGCCGTGACGAGGTCGGAAAAAAGCGAAGTGAAGTTTCCTGATGAATCGGGGTGGCGTCTTTGTTCTTCGTGAAGGAACTTCGTAAGGGTCATTCCGACTGGCATGGAGTCTCCTGAATGGGCGAATTTTTACCTTGAGCGGTGGAGCCGGAAAAAGATGAGACCTTCAATATTATATATCGAAAAAATAGTTTGTGAAGTTGTTTGTCTCTCCTCTGAATAAAAAAGGGGCAGGCCATTGCGGGCCTGCCCCTTTGCGCGTTTTTCAGTATCTTCTAATAAGCGGATGTTTTGATAGCCGGAAACTTGAAGTCCTTTAATTCCGTTACCTCGAAAAGGCCGGGATACTTCTCATCTTCCAGGAGTATCCTCTTCACATTGCCCTGCCAGAGCGAATAAAAAAGCTCCTTTTGCTCCTTTGTGGCTGACCCGCGCATGACGAGCGGGATCACATCGTTCATCCTCGGGTCTCCGGGAAGGGCCTGCGGGTTGTAAGTAATCTGAACAGCCTTGCCGTTGTCTTCCCTTTGGAAGATGAAGGTATTGAACTGTACGTCCTCTGAGTCGAAAAACAGCCTGTTGTTCCTGCCCCATCTGCCGCCAAGGCCTTTGAAGCCGGTTGCGCCGGCAGCTCCGGTAATGAGCGAGATCACATGGGATTGCGGGCCATAAGCCAGGTCTTCAGGGCCGCCTTTTATGAGCACCTTTATCTGTCCCCTCACCGGGGTCTCGGCTCCGTAGAGCACCTTCAATGCCTTTTGCGTGACTTTGTAGGCCCCTGATACCGCCGGGCACGAATGACCCGCGACCAGGACAGCGTCAGTGTAGTTTATTATAAAAAGCTCGTCTTCATCCTGGGCGCCAAGGATATGCGCAAGCGGCTCTCTCAAGCTTATCGGCTCGACTTTTTCGAAAAATTCCTGACGCCAGACGGTTGTTTTCTTCATTATGTACCTCTTTTCACAGCGCGCCTCGTGTATCGGCCCGCACAATTTTAAAGTGTAACAAAAACAGCAAAAAAGTCAATATTTTTAGGACTTTGCCAATCAACTCCCCCCTGCTGGCGTTATGCCCTGGTTTTCCAGGGCTGACCCTTAAGCTTCTCTCTTGAGCTGTTTTCAACAAAAACAGGCTTATTTTATACATTTTTCGACCAAAGTCACTGATATATATCCTATTTCTGTGTTTTTAATAAAACAGGAAGAAATTGGAAAAACAAATTTAGACTTGTTTTGGTTTCCGATGCTGGTTCCTTGCCTTCCAGACCTCGAATGTTTTTTAAAAACGAGGGCTTTGAGTAGTTTTCCACTTGACAAGTTTTTATTTAATTGTAAAATAAGTTTAAACTTGTAATAAGATTAATATTAGACTTAAAAATGTACTCTTTCTTCACAACAAACAGGAGTAAACAACCGGGTGGGCATAAGAACTCCAGACCTGCTTGCGAAAATAGATATTCCACGGCAAAAGCTCTACTACCTTGAGCAGAAGGGGTTTATCAAGCCCCAGAAGATCACTATCGGGGATAAGGAGTTCAGGGAATATTCCGACGAAGATGTAAGGAAAGTCGAATATATCTGGAAGTACCTGAAAAAGGGATTCAAATACAAGATAGCCTATGAAAAGGCTATGGAAGAAATCCAGAACCCGCAACTTAGCCTGATAAAAACCGACAAACCCGCGTAGGTAGGAGGAGCCGAATGGAAGGGCTTTCAATAAGCTCTGAACCGCCCAGTAGTAACCTTGCAGTCCGCAGGTCCAGCCTGGCTGAATACATCGATTTTCCCGATGCCCGCCCGGACTGCTGGTACGACTGGAAATGGCAGTTAAAGAACAGGATCACATCCCTCGATGTCATAAGGGAGCTCATACCCCTTACGAGAAGGGAAGAGGAAGGGATCAAGAGGGCCACAGGCAGGCTCGCGATGGCCATAACCCCGTATTTCTTCTCGCTCATCGACCGTCAGGACCCGAAGTGCCCAATCAGGAAGCAGGCCATCCCGAGGCTCGAAGAATTCAGCGTCGCTCCCTGCGAGATGGTAGACCCCTGCGGCGAGGACTCTCATTCACCCGTGCCTGGCCTTGTCCACAGGTACCCTGACAGGGCGCTCCTTATTGTCACCGACTCGTGCGCGATGTACTGCAGGTACTGCACAAGGAAGAGGATGGTAGGCGAAGAGCATCCGCCAATGCCCATCGACCGCTTCGACGACGCGCTAAAATACATCAGGTCAAAAAAATCGATAAGGGACGTCCTCATCTCCGGCGGCGACCCGCTCATGATGAAGTCCGAGATCCTTGAGAACTACATAGCAAGGCTCAGGGCCATACCGCACCTCGACATCATAAGGATAGGCACCAGGGTACCCGTAACGCTTCCCATGAGGGTGACCGAGGAGCTTGTCTCCATGCTGAAGAAATATCACCCGCTTTACATAAGCATACACTTCTCGCACCCCAGGGAGATAACCCCGGAAGTAGCGAAGGCATGCACGCTCCTGGCAGACGCTGGAATACCGCTCGGCAGCCAGACGGTTCTATTAAAGGGCGTGAACGACAGGTCTGCCACAATGAAAAAGCTCATGCATGAGCTCTTGAAGATAAGGGTGCGCCCGTATTACCTCTACCAGTGCGACATGGCAATGGGAACTGGCCACTTCCGCACGCCCGTGACCGTAGGCATGAACATTATAGAGGAGCTGCGCGGGCACACGACCGGCTACGCTATTCCTACATTCGTCGTGGACGCGCCCGGCGGGGGCGGCAAGATACCCGTGGCTCCCACGTACCTCCTTTCCCAGGCAAAGGGCAAGGTCGTCTTGCGAAACTACGAGAACAAGATATTCACCTACACTGAACCCGAATAAAGGGAGCCTGATGAAAACTGAAATCTTCCCTGTCCGGGAGGAAACTGGAGTATCCGCAATGGAAGAGGTCTTCGAGATAGCGCAGACAAAGCGGCTCACGGATAAGCAGAATTATCTCCTCAGCTGGCTTACGGCCACTTCTTCACAGATGAGGAGCGCCGAGGTCGCCCCTGGCAAGAGGTTCGAGACCGTCCTTTCCATTCTCCACAAGGACAGGAGCGGGAACGTCATACCATTCAAGCTGCGCTCCAGAAAGTAACATCCGCGCCGTTGCCCTTGATTTCACAGCCTGTTGGTACTATATTATTCAGGACATACCATAACAGGCAAAGGAGCGGCACAATGGAAGATTTCTCCCATCAGATAATGGAGGAAGATTATAAGAAAGATCTCCTCCATACCCTTTATTCCAATTCATTCAAGTACAGCGAGGAGGGTTTCACCCTCTCGAGCGGCAAAAAGAGCAACGTCTACATAGACGTGAAAAAGACCGCTCTTTCAGCCGTCGCCATGGAACCCATCGGCTACGCATACTTCCAGAAGCTCAAGCTCGCGCCCATCGACGCCATCGGCGGCATGACCCTCGGGGCCGACCCAATAGCCTACGCGGCGGCGTTCATGTGCACCCTGAGGGGCAAGTACCTTGACGTCTTCATCGTAAGGAAAGAGCCGAAAGGGCATGGCACCCAGGCCGCCATTGAAGGCAAAGTACAGTCCGGAGCTAATGTTGTCATTGTCGAAGATGTCGTTACAACAGGAGCTTCGACCATAAAAGCAGTGAACAGGGCCAAAGAGGCCGGATTCAATGTCCTGCGTGTGATACCCCTTATTGACAGGGAAGAGGGCGGAGCCGAAGCGATTGAAAAAGAGACCGGCGTAAAAGTAGACCCCATCTTCACAATGACCGACCTCATGGAACTCCATAAGAAGCAGATGGAGGAACAGGATAAGGAAAAGAAGAAAGAACAGGCGGCAAAGGACAAGCCTGTATTCTGAGGCTGTTTGAGATAGATATGAAGGCCCGCGCCACGAGTGGCCGGGCCTTTTTTTTGGCCGTAGCAGTTGGGTAGGGTGGGCTGCGCCCACCATGCAGCCACAAAAGTTTTTACAAATAAGTTTCCAAGGTGACAACCAATGGCCAGCATCTCCCCGAAGGACCGCATCATATTCGCCCTTGACGTGCCGGGCGTAGCAGAGGCCGCAAGGTTCGCAGGCCTCCTGAAAGACCATGTCGGCATGTTCAAGATAGGCCTCGAGCTTTTTGTCGCCTGCGGGCCGCAGATAATAAAGGCAGTGCGCGAGAACGGGGGCAGAGGCATATTCCTTGATCTGAAGTTTCACGACATACCCGAGACGGTAAAAGGGGCCATGAGGTCGGCTTCAACACTCGGGGCAGACCTCGTTACAGTGCACACTTCTGACGGGCAGGCCATGATGAAGGCAGCGGTGGAAGCGGCAGGCGTCTCAAAGGTACTGGGAGTCACCGTCCTTACGAGCCTTTCGTCAGACGCCTTTCCCGAGGCCGGAATAGACAAGGCTTTCACTCCTGCTTCGCTTGTCCTTCACAGGGCAAAGTCAGCGAAGGCCGCAGGCTGCGCTGGAATCGTATGCTCGGGCCAGGAGGCGAGGGCAATAAGGGATATGTTCGGCCCTGACTTTCTAATAGTGACGCCGGGCGTAAGATCGACGGACGACGCCGTGGGCGACCAGAAGAGGGTGGTGACTCCGTTCGAAGCGGTTAAAAACGGGGCTGATTATATAGTCGTCGGCAGACCGATTAGAAATGCACCAGACCCGGTCGAAGCGGCGAAGAAGATTGCTGGGGAGATAGAGAAGGCAATTCACTAAGCCGCAAGTGAATGGTGAGTTTTTGTTTTTAAACCAAGCACGGTTTACCCGGCGCAGCGAAGCATAGGGTTGGGGGAGGGACGAGCAGGCGAGGCGGTAGGGATGCCCCCGAAGGGGGCGGGGAAGGTAAGCGGGCCTGCTCGGAGGGAGGAGGTGGTAAGCGAGCGAGCCGGGTAAACAGAAAAAGCGCGACAGCGCGCAAAAGGCCTTTCTGGTCAGTTCCTCGTAGCAAATATGTCTTTTCTAATCTGCAAAACAGTTCACTTCCAAAAATAAACTTCCTTTTTCCCAGCGTTCACCGCAGCCTGCCCGTCGCCGCATTTAAAGAAAGCGTAGCCCGCCTGCGCAGTGCCTTTTTGTGTAAGCTCTTCAGGCCACCACAGGACGACCCTTTCGGCAGGGAGTGTTGCCTCTATCAGGGGCAGCTCTTTGCACGCGCTCATGTCAATGTCTCCGGTGTAGCTGAAAGAGACAAGAGCGGATTTATTGTCCGTGTTGTTTATTGCCTTTATGGCCGTCGCGCTCGAAGGCAGGAAGCCTGGCAGCCAGCCTTTTTCAAATTCGCCCGCGGCCTTTGCCGCCCCGTAATCAGCGAACTCCCTTTCCATGTACTGCATCTTGCCGGCCACGATAAACCACGCGCTTACAGCCGAAACTATTATCAGTAAAGTCCAGATTAGAAGATTTTTTCTACGCTCTGTCATATCCCTAATTCCTGAAGGTGCTGTTCATGACGAGGAATTCCCCGCCGAAGGTGAGGGGGATGGCTTCATCCGCCTTGTCTATCTTCCATGCCTGTATGTGGAGGTGCGGCTCAGCGGTGTTTCCCGAGTTTCCCACCCGAGCGATTACCTGACTGCCCTTTACGAACTGCCCGGCCTTTACAGTTATGCTGCCGTTCATCAGATGCGCCAGCAGTATCCTTGCATCGCCGCAATCTATTACTATGTGGTTGCCGGCCGGATTTTTCTTGTCAACCTCTCTCGGCTTGTTATCAGTCAGGCCGTCAGCGACTCCGGCTATCACGCCTGAACATGGGCTGTAGACAACCTCTCCGAACGCTTTATACCTGGAGAGCTCCTCCGGAAAAAATCCGTTGGCCCTGTTCCCGACAGCGTTGAGCTTGACTATATCAAGCGCGAACTTCTGTGACGGGTCGCTGTTGTGAAAGATATTCGTTATCGGACTGGCCCCTCCCTGTATGACCAGAAACCTGCCGCCTTTCAAAGGGAAGCTCAGGTCAATCGTTTCACCCTTGAAGAACCTGCCCTTTATGACCAGAAAGCCGAGGGCCAGGAATATTACGAGCACGGCTATGCGGCCATTGTAGCTGACCTTGCCTTTACTGTCCCTCTTGCCGAATATTTTTCTGTCCTCGAGCCTGGGAAATTTCTTTATGGCCGCGAAGACGAAAAGGGCCTTTACTATGTACTTGAGCCATATGCTCAAAAAGACCCATGTGCCGGCGAGCAGGAAAAAAACGACCACGGCGGTCGAGACAAAAACACGAAGGAGCCAGTCGATCCTGCTCTTGTACTTGCCTTTCCACAGCCAGGCTGTCGCAAGCAGAGGGACGGCGACCGTCAGGAAAGTCAGTATAATGATAAGTGTCAGGAACATCGGTTGAAAAGTTTACCTCTTCGCTGCGTAACCCAGATAATTGACCGAAGTGTCATTTGATATCCTGAACTCAAGCTTCAACGGGTCATAGCTCATGCCCTTCAGTTCCTTCATCTCCACGCCGTTGTCTTCAAGGAGTTGCTTCAGGATAGACGGCCTCACGAACCTGTTGTAGTCGTGCGTGCCCCGGGGCACCATGCCGAGGAGATCTTCGGCGACGAACAGCGCGAGAAAGCGCGCCCTGATGGTCTTGTTTATAGTACCGAAGAAAAAAAGCCCGCCGGGTTTAAGCATGGAAAGCGTGTCTTTCAAAAACGCGCCAAGGTCATCGACGTGCTCCAAAACTTCCGCGCAAACGATGATGTCAAAGACCTGCTGCTCTCTGGCGAGCGTTTGCGGCGAGCCGACTTTGTAATCTATCGAAAGCCCTGCCTGCCCCGCGTGCCTGCTGGCCGCCTCTATAGCTACCGGAGAGAGATCTATGCCGGTCACAGCAGAGCCCGCCTTGGCGAACTCTTCGGCAAGAAGGCCTCCGCCGCAGCCTACATCGAGGACCGTCTTTCCATCAAGCTTGCCCGCAGCCTTTGAGAAGTACTCGAAACGAAGCGGATTTATCCTGTGAAGGGAGAAGAGCTTCCCTGCGGGGTTCCACCACTCGCGTCCCCACTGGTCAAATTTTTCAGCGTCTGTTGTCATAGTCCTCTTCTCTATGGTTGTCTTTGCGAGCGAAACGACAATTTTTGCAGGATAGCAAAAATTGAACTGTGAGCGAAGCGAGAAGGCCCAAAGGGTCGAACCCCAGGATGGGGTGAGATAAGCAATCTCGTTCTTAAGTAAATTGGATAGAGATTACTTCAATGCTTTGCTCCTCGCAATCCTACAAATCAAAACCCGTAGTCCTTCCACTTCCTGTCAACGAGTTCGACAGTGGCCTTGTCCATCTTCATTGTCTCACCCCATCTGCGCGTGACCTCGGGCGGGTACTTGTTCGTCGCGTCTATTCCCATCTTGGACCCGAGGGAATCCAGCGGGGAGGAAAAATCAAGATAGTCGATGGGCGTGTTCTCGACAAAGAAGGAATCCCTCTTCGGGTCGACCCTCGTGGAGATGGCCCAGATGACGTCTGCCCAGTTGTGCACGTCTATGTCTTCGTCAACGACGATTATGTACTTCACATAAGTGAACTGCTTTAAGATCCCCCAGAGGCCCATCATAATCCTGCGGGCGTGTCCGGGATATTCTTTCTTAATCGAAACGACAGCTATCCTGTATGAGACAGCCTCCATCGGAAGGCTGAAGTCAACGACCTCAGGGAACTGGAGCTTGAGCGACGGCAGGTACAACTTGTTAAGGACGGTGCCGATTACCGCGTCCTCCTTGGGCGGCCTGCCGGTTATGGTCGTCAGATAGAGCGGGTCTTTCCTGTGCGTTATGGCCTTCACATGGAAAACCGGAAAGGGCTCAGCCGCGTTATAGTAGCCGGTGTGATCGCCGAACGGCCCTTCCATCGCGAGGTCTTCATGCCGTATCTCGCCTTCTATGATTATCTCGGCCGTGGCGGGGACCTTGAGCGGGATTGTCTTGCACTCGACGAGCTCTATAGCTTTTTTTCTCAGTACTCCTGCGAAATGGTACTCGCCCACATTTTCGGGCACAGGCGTCACGCCGGCGATAATGGTAGCCGGGTCGCAGCCAATGGCAATAGCAACCGGCATTGCTTTGCCTTGTTCTTCCCACTGCCTCTGGTGTGTAGCCCCGCCCCTGTGCTTGAGCCAGCGCATGATGGCGCGCTTTGAATCAAGGTACTGCATCCTGTAGACGCCGACATTGTACGGGCCGCCATCAGGGGATTGAGTTATGACAAGCGGCCATGTGATGAGCGGGGCCGCGTCTCCGGGCCAGCATTTTATAATCGGTATCTTCGAGAGGTCGGCGTTGTCGGTATGGACTACTTCCTGGCAGGGGCCGCTCCTTACGGTCTTGGGGCCGAGCGTCAGGATCTTGCCGAAGAACGGGATCTTTTTCACGGCGTCCCAGAGCCCCTCTGGCGGCTCTGGCCTCTGGAGCATGGCTATGAACTGGCCTATCTCGCCGAGGTCTTCTTCGGTAACGCCGAGGCCGAGCGCGACCCGCTCCCTTGTACCGAACAGGTTTCCGACTATCGGCATTGAGTGGCCCTTGACCTTCTCGAAGATGACAGCCGGGCCGCCGCTTCTGACGAGCCTGTCCTGTATCTCGGCGACTTCAAGGTCAGGGTCGACCTCTGTTTTTATCCTTTTGAGGAGCCCTTTTTTTTCAAGCTCTTCGAGGTATTCCCGTAGGTCAGTGTACGGCATCGGCCACCCTTAAAGGTTCATATCGATTATTATGAAAACAAGCAGCACCCCGCCGATAAAGGCGTTTGCTATAAAGCCCCTGTTAGCGGTCTGTCTGGTCGGGTTTGATTTTACCATGCCTACTACCGCAAGGAACAGCACAAGGCAGATGACCAGCCCCGCGAGATAAACAAGGCCGAGCCCCTCGATGATTCCAGCGGCACCGAGCGCCAGGCAGGTCAAAAAATAGAGCGCCACGAGGGCGTTGAAAACATGGCTGCCGAAAAAGATAGCCGTCGACTTGACGCCTATCTTTATATCATCTTCCTTATCCATTAGTGCGTATATGGTGTCATAAGCGGTTGACCAGAATATGTTCGCCACGAATATCAGCAGCGCCACTACCGACAGCTCGCCTCGAACCGCGCTCCAGGCCATTACCGAACCCCAGCCGAATGCCATGCCAAGGACGACCTGAGGGAAATGGCTCACCCTTTTAACGAACGGGTAGGCGGCCGCGAACGCGAGGCCCGCAAACGAAAGCATGACAGTCAAAGTGTTGAGCTGAAGGACGAGCACGAAGGCCAAAAGACAGAGAAAGGCGAACACAAAGAGCGCCTCAACGGGCTTGAGCCTGCCGCTTGCCAACGGCCTTGTCCTGGTCCTTTCCACTTCAGGGTCGAACTTCCTGTCAGCCAGGTCGTTTATGGCGCAGCCCGCGCTCCTCATAAGAAAGGTGCCGAGCAGGAATATCAGAATGTGCTTCCACGAAGGCGCGCCATTGGAAGCTATGAAAAGCGACCACATGGTCGGCCACAGCAGAAGAAGCGTGCCCTGTTGTTTCGGCAGGCGCACGAGATCTGATATGGCAGACAGCTTGCCAAGGGCTGGGGCAGAGGCGCTCATTTCGCGGCGGCCTCAGCGCCAATCAGGGCGGGGCTGAAGACTTCGGTCACGGCCGCCTTTATTACCCAGTTCCGGGTACCCTTGTTGTAAAGTATATAGCGTCTCGCGTACAGGGACGCTCCAGTGTTCAGCTCCAGGTCTTTTGAAGCGGCTTCACATCTGACACGGCCTGCTTCAAGCCTTTCCTTGGCAAAGAGTATCCCTCTGGAAGAGAGCACCCTTCCCAGTGGCTCCGAGCTTTTCTCGTCCAGGGCACGCCTGACCTCTTTGTCGAGACATTGCACCGGGATGAGAGTGTGGGCGTAAAGGAGCTTTGTCCCTCCGGCAACGAGCCAGACCTCCCGTTCCACGGCCATGACTCCTGGCGCTACCCCAAGGAATTCCGCCTCCGCTCCGGTAAGAGGGCGCTCGTCCTTGAGCTTGAGCTCCACGTCCACACGCTTACCCGTCAAGAGCTCGAGTTCAAGGGTCATCGAGCCTTCCGAGAAAAGAAGGAGCTTTTCGTGCGCCAGCAGGCCATCGAGCAATCTGGACGCGGCCTCGTGTGAGGGCGCAAGCCAACCGTCCAGAACTGTGAGAGAGAAGCCTTTTCCCATAAGTTGTGAAATTACCATATAGATTCCATCTGGTCAACAATGGTAAGCTGGGCGCTCCTGAAATGAAAAAAGGCCGCATCCTTTTCAGGACGCGGCCTTTGGGCTTTTAACTTATCGCTGCTCTAAAAATTAGTTAGTTTTTCTAAGTTCGAGGCAGGGCGGAAATAAAAAGCGGAGCATTATATGACAATATGTGAGCATTTTTATTTCCGGCCAACAAAGAAATCAGAAAAAATAAAATTTTTACCTTAATTCTTGTTTACAGCTTCCTTTTCAGGCTCATAAGCCTCAACCGGAAGTTCGGAAGCCTTCAGGAAGGCGTCCACGCTGTACTTGATAGCGGCGGCGGTGCTTTTGTTGCTGCTGCGGAGGATCTTCAGAAGCTTGCCGACATAGATTATCTCGTCAGGGGAGAGCGAGGCAAAATCAGGAGGCCTGAACTCTTTGCCTTCCTTGCCGTACGCGCTTGTCTCTTCAGCGGCTATCATGTAGCCCTTGGCGGCAAACTCGCCGCCCCTGCCGGGCTTATACATCTCGCCTTCGCCGGAGATGAGCCAGTCTACCGAAAGGCCGTAGATGTTCGCGAACCTCAGAACCAGGTCTGTCGGCATCTCGCCTCTTTTCTTATAATTCGAGAGGGCCTGCGGGGTTACACCAAGCACTCTTGCAACGGCAGAGTCGTTCTTGAGTTTCCCGGCCCATCTCATCCTCTCTATTATATCTGAATAACTGACGCCCATTTCACTCTCCTTTACTCACATTATCTTGTTGTGTCATCTTGGTTGAGGGTCACACGATAACCGGTCCTGAAACATTTTCCGCGTTCTCAGGAGAGTGGCAAAGAGGGCAATTCAGTACGAGAGCGGAGCTTTTGGGAAAGCTGGAGCTGCAAGAATTTGCCGAGGCGCTTTGTCACCCGGTGTTAATCAAGAAGGGGACATACAAACGTTATTTAACAAATTATAGACCTTTTGAAAAAGACTGTCAATACCAATAATAAAGGCTTATTTAATAGTAATTATTACAAACCCGAGCAGCTGGAAGCAAGTGGAAAAAGCCAGGAGGTGGATGATGGGGACAGGTCGAAAATGGTGGGCGGTACAGGATTTGAACCTGTGACTTCCACCGTGTGAAGGTGGCACTCTGCCGCTGAGTTAACCGCCCGGTCAGGGAAGTTTTTTATTTTACAGGTACGCAAAGTCCGAGTCAAGAAATACCTTGAAGAAGCATGCCTTTAGAGGTTATATTTTCTGAGACAGGCACCTGGGCAAGAGCTTCACCGTATGCCACTTTTAATGTTGTCGGGCCATTACATCACGCGACAGGCCGGAAGAAAATTAATGACGAAAATAATATTCGGAAAAACGGCAGAGACAGCCACCATGGAATGAGGATACTCGGGCTGGACATTGGCAGGAAGACCATTGGTGTGGCCTTGAGCGACGAGGCGGGAATAACAGCCCAGCCCCTGAAGGTCATAAAGAGGTCGTCCCTGGCGAAAGATCTGGAAGATGTCTTCAAGACGGCACGGGAGAACGAAGTAGAAAAGATAGTTGCCGGGTTGCCACTGAACATGGACGGGACGACAAGCTCCACTACGGAATTCGTCCTGAAGTTCGTGGAAATGCTCAAAAAAGCCGGCCCTTTTCCGGTCGTCACCTGGGACGAGAGGCTTTCAACGGCGGCAGTTGAGCGCCTGCTCATCGAAGGGGACATGAGCAGGGGACGCAGAAAAGAGGTCATCGACAAGATGGCAGCCTCGTACATACTCCAGGGCTACCTTGACAACCTCAAGAACAAGCCCCTTTAGCCGGATCCTTACACTTCATGCGCAAACGTCTCGAAAAAATAACTTTAATCCTCGCTGCAGCGGTCCTGCTGGCCGCAACGCATCTGTACATCACTTTCTATACTCCCCCTTCGACCACGCCGGAAAGCCGTATCGTCACCATTGAGCGGGGCCTGAGCTTCAGGATGATCGCCGACAAGCTTGAAAAGGCCGGGGTCGTCCGCGACGCCGAAAGCTTCAGCTTTGCCGCGCGAATCCTCGGCGCTTACAAAAAGGTCAAGGCCGGGGAATACGAGTTCACCACGAGCATGACCCCAATGGAAGTTCTCGAATACCTCGTAAAGGGCAAGGTGAAGAGGTATCTCATAACAGTTCCTGAAGGGTACAATATAATCGAGATAGCGTCAGCTCTCGATGAAGCCGGCCTCGTCCAGAGGCAGGTATTTATCGCCCGCGCGCTTGACCCGGCCCTCGTGAAGTCATTGGGCCTTTCCGGTCCCACGCTGGAAGGATATCTTTTTCCGGATACTTACGCGTTCAATAAGGGCATGAGCGCCGACGAGATGATAGCGCGGATGGTCGAGCGTTTCAGGCAGGTATTTTCCGAGTTCGAATTCGAGGTGGAAAAGAGCGGCATGTCCATGAGAAAGATCGTGACGCTGGCCTCCATCATAGAAAAGGAGACAGGCGCACCCTCAGAAAGAAACCTCATCTCAGCGGTCTTTCACAACAGGCTTAACAAGGGCATCAGGCTTCAGAGCGACCCGACGGTCATCTACGGCATTCCCGTTTTTGACGGCAATATAAAAAAACAGCACCTTTCCATGAAGTCTCCATATAATACCTATGTCAACTTCGGGCTGCCGCCCGGCCCCATAGCGAACCCGGGAAAGGACTCCATAAGCGCCGCGCTCCGCCCGGCAAAGGCCGACTACCTCTATTTCGTCTCCCGGAACGACGGGACCCACCAGTTCTCCAAATCCCTCAAAGAACATAACAAAGCCGTAAACCAGTTTCAGAGGAGCATGAAGCTGACGAAGAAGGTGGGGGCGGAAGGGTAGTGAAGGGGAAAAGGAACTAAGCAACTCTTTTCAGCTTCTTACATAAAAGTCCATTTGCGCGCTGCCGCGCTTTTTCTGTTTACCCGGCTCGCTCGCTTTCCTCCTCCTGCCTCCGAGCAGGCCCGCTTACCTTCCCC
>JACPGA010000320.1 GCA_016182705.1 Deltaproteobacteria bacterium | reverse complement strand
TTCTCTGGTACAACACACACCCGGCGCAGGTATTCATGGGAGACGTAGGCTCGCTTTCGCTGGGAGGGGCGCTCGGGACCCTGGCCGTCATCACCAAGAACGAGATACTTCTCCTTCTGGTCGGCGGCATATTCGTGGTCGAGGCCCTTTCGGTCATATTCCAGGTCTGCTCTTTCAAGCTTACCGGTAAGAGGATGTTCGCCATGGCGCCCATCCACCACCATTACGAACTCAAGGGCTGGCCAGAGCCCAGGATAATAGTCAGGTTCTGGATAATTTCGATAATACTCGCGCTTGTCGCGATAAGCACGCTGAAGATAAGATGATCGATTGCGCCATAAAAAAAGGTGATGGCCTCAAGGCCACCAGGGAAACTATTGAAGGCAAGAGTGTTGTCGTGGTCGGGCTGGCTTCGACCGGCATATCTGCCTCCCGCTTTCTCGCGAAGTGCGGCGCGAAAGTCATAGCGACCGACGCCAAGGCCGTAGAAAGCCTCTCCGGGGTTGACACTCTTGCCGCTTATGGGGTGGAGATAAAGGCCGGTGGCCATTTCGGGATAGACCTTGCCGGGGTCGATATTGTAGTCGTGGGCCCGGGCGTGCCTTCCGATAACCCGTTTCTTAATGAGGCCAGAAGGGCCGGGGCCGAGGTAATAAGCGACATCGAGCTGGCATGGCGCTTCATCGACGCGCCTGTAATAGCCGTGGCCGGGACCAACGGAAAAACGACCACGACCACGCTTCTCGGCCAGGCATTAGAGGACGCCGGCTTCAATGTCTTTGTCGGCGGAAACATAGGCACGCCAGCAGTTGAATATATCGAGAACGGGGGAGGGGCCGACTTCTGCGTCCTGGAAGTGTCGAGCTTTCACCTCGAGACGACAAGGTTCTTCAACCCCCATATAGGGATACTCATTAATATCACCGAGGACCACCTCGACAGGTACAGGGACTTCGAGCACTACGCGGCGACAAAGTTCAGGCTCTTCGAGAACCAGTCGGAAGCCGACTTTGCCGTCATCAATGTCAACGACCCTGTGATATCGAAAAATCTGGCCTGCTTTGGAAAGGGCAGGGCCATCCCCTTCACCATCGAGGGCAAGTGCGACGGCCTTTTCCTTGAGGACGGCGAGATAATCCACATGATGGACGGGAAAAGGGAAGAGTACCCGGTCGACGCCATAAGGCTTACGGGCCTGCATAACATGGAAAACGTCATGGCCGTCATCGGAGCGGCAAGGCGCGCGGGCGTGAAAAAAGAAAGCCTCATGAAGACCCTGTCGGCCTTTACCGGGCTCCACCACAGGATGGAGTTCGTAAGGGAGCTTGACGGGGTCACTTACATAGACGATTCAAACGGCACCAACATAGGCGCCCTGCAGATGGCCTTGCGCGGCCTGAAGGGGCCTGTGGTGCTCATCGCCGGAGGCGTTGACAAGGGCGGAGATTACAGGGCGCTGTCTTCGCTTGTGAAAGAGAAGGTCAAGGCAATGGTCCTTCTAGGCGAGGCAAAACATAAGATAAACGACGCGCTCGGCCATCTTACAAAAACGGTCATGGCCGATACTTTCGAGGACGCCGTGAGCACGGCCCGCCAGAACGCCGCGCCCGGGGATACAGTCCTCCTTTGCCCGGCCTGTTCGAGCTTCGACATGTTCAGGAACTACAAGGAAAGAGGGGAGCGCTTTTCTGCTCTCGTGAAAGTCCTTTGATAAAGTTTAAGGACACCGACAGGATACTCATCATCTCGACGCTTCTTCTTGTCGTGGTCGGCGTGGTAATGGTCTATTCGACGAGCTACATCGTCGCGATGAAGAGGTTCGGGGACGAGTATTTCTTCGTGAAAAAGCACCTTACCTTTGCCGTGGCCGGGATAGTGTGCATGATAGTCGCCTCGCGCCTGCCGTACGAGATTTACAGGAAGCTGGCCTATCCGATACTGATACTCTCGGCCCTGTTCCTTATATGCATATACATACCGGGGCTCGGCTTCACCGCCGGAGGGGCGAGAAGGTGGGTGAGGCTCGGTCCCATAGCTTTCCAGCCGTCAGAGCCCGCAAAGCTCGCGGTGATATTCTTTCTCGCTTATTCGCTGGCCGCGAAGAACGAAGTGATAAGGACATTTTCCCCGGGCTTTCTGCCGAACATACTCATCCCGGGCGTTATCATAAGCCTCATAATAATGGAGCCGGACCTCGGTACCTCGATGGCCCTGGCGACAGTAGTGTTCATCATGAACTTCGCCGCAGGAGTAAGGCCCAGGTACCTTTTCGGCATGATGCTTCTCGCGCTTCCGGGCATTTGGGTAGTCATGCATAACTTCACCTATATGATGACGAGGATACAGATATTCCTCGACCCGTGGAAAGACCCCGAGGGCAAAGGTTTCCAGATGATCCAGTCGTTTCTCGCTTTCGGCTCTGGCGGGCTTTACGGAACAGGCCTCGGCGAAGGCAGGCAGAAGCTCTTTTTTCTGCCGGAGGCGCATACGGATTTCATACTCTCGGTTATAGGCGAAGAGCTTGGCCTCCTTGGAGTGTCAGGCGTTATAGCGTTCTACGTCATCATCCTGGTCTGCGGCGTAAAGATAGCCTTCAGGGCAAAGGACCTTCACGGCAAATATCTCGCGCTGGGGCTGACCTTCATGGTCGTGCTTCAGGCGGCATTGAATATGGCGGTCGTCATGGGCCTTCTGCCCCCGAAGGGGCTGCCGTTGCCGTTCATAAGCTACGGCGGGACGGCGCTTATGGTGAACATGGCGGCTGTAGGCATAATGCTTAACATCTACATCAGGGAAAACGAGGCTTGAAAGGCCCCGGGAACATGACTTGGGAGTGAAGAAAACAGACAGGAGCTTCAGGCTCGTATTTGCCGGAGGCGGCACGGGCGGACACCTGTTCCCGGCCATCGCGCTGGCTGAAGAGTTCAAAAGGCGCGACCCAGGGACTTCGATAACCTTCGTCGGGAGCCGGGGCGGCCTCGAGGAAAGGATAGTCCCGAAGTACGGCTGGCCTTTGAAGCTCTTCGACGTCGAGGGCGTCAAAAGGAAAAAGGGTTTGAACGCGGCAAGGGCTCTGGCGAAGGCGGCTTTATCGACCGTCGAAGCGATCAAATTCCTTCGCTCGCTCAGGCCCGACGGGGTAATAGGAAGCGGCAGCTACTCGTCGGCTCCTGTCGTCGCGGCGGCAAGGCTCCTCGGGATCAAGACGGCGATACTCGAACAGAACGCGCTTCCAGGGCTTACCAACAGGGCCCTCGGCAAGTTTGTAAACAGGGTTTATATATCATTTGAAGAGTCCCGGAGGTTCTTCCCCGGCGGGCGCACCATCTTGAGCGGCAACCCGGTGAGAAGGGACATAATAACGAAATTAGAGGACAGGCGGGGCAGGGCCGAGCGGTTCTCCATCCTGGTCTTCGGCGGCAGCCAGGGCGCGACGGCCATCAACGCGGCGTTCCTGGACGCGGCCGAGTTCCTCACCGATATCTGGAGCAATCTCAAGGTCGTGCACCAGACCGGGCAGGACGGTTTCGAGACGGTCGCGGCCGGCTATAAAAGGAAAAACCTCAAGGTAGAGGCTCGGCAGTTCATAGAGGCCATGGGCGAGGCCTACAATTCCGCCGACCTGGTCGTGTGCAGGGCAGGGGCGACCTCTCTGGCGGAGATAACGGCGGCAGGGCTTCCATCGATACTGATACCCTACCCGTTCGCTTCAGACGACCACCAGACGGTAAACGCAAGGAGCCTCGAGAACGCCGGGGCCGCCGTGATGATAAAGCAGGAAGGGCTTACCGGATCTGTCCTTGCTGGCGAGATAAGAAGGCTCTATGGCGACCCGCAGGCATTAAGGTCGATGAGGGAGAGGTCAAAGGCATTGGGCAAGCCAAGGGCCGCCCAGGAGATAGCGGAGAATTTTTCAAGGTTAATCATCTAAGGAGCAAGAGATGTACAGAGGCCGGATTAAAAAGATTCACTTTATAGGCGTAGGCGGCAGCGGCATGAACGGCATAG
>JACPGA010000315.1 GCA_016182705.1 Deltaproteobacteria bacterium | reverse complement strand
TACTGGGGAGATTAGTTGAACGCCGATAATCCCCCTCTTTCCCCCTTTAGAAAAGGGGGAAGTTTAAAACAGGGATGTTTTTCCGGGTTTCGACCCTACACTTCCTGCTCACTGCCTTTCCTTCACAAGCGAATCGACTATGCCCGGGTCGGCAAGCGTCGATGTGTCGCCAAGGTCTTCGGTCTCGCCCTGGGCTATCTTTCTAAGTATCCTTCTCATTATCTTGCCGCTTCTGGTCTTGGGCAGGCCGGTTGTGAAGTGAATCTTGTCCGGCTTGGCTATGGGGCTTATCTCATGTCTGACGTGCTCTTCGACTTCCGCCTTGAGCTCAGGGGTTACCGCGATTCCTTCTTTCAAAACGACAAAGGCGTATATGCCCTCGCCCTTTACGGCGTGCGGGTAGCCCACTACGGCGGCCTCGGCAACGGATATGTCAGAGACCAGCGCGCTTTCAATTTCAGCGGTGCCGAGCCTGTGGCCTGAGACATTGAGGACGTCGTCTATTCTGCCCATCAGCCAGAAGTCGCCGTCCTCGTCAACTCTCGCGCCGTCTCCGCTCATGTAAAAGCCGGGGAAGCGGCTGAAGTAGATTTCCTTTATGCGCCTGTTCTCCGGGTCTCCGTATGTGCCGCGGAGCATGCCGGGCCAGGGCTTTTCAATGACGAGATAGCCGCCCTCGTTTGTTTTAGCCTGCCTGCCGTCTTCTTTCAGGACTTTCGGGGCGATGCCGAAAAACGGCTTTGTAGCGGAGCCCGGCTTCAAGGTGGTGGCTCCAGGCAGGGCTGATATGAGTATGCCGCCTGTCTCGGTCTGCCACCATGTGTCCACGACCGGCAGCCTGCCTTTGCCCACGACCGAATGATACCACATCCATGCCTCGGGGTTTATGGGCTCGCCAACCGAGCCGAGAACGCGCAGGCTCGTGAGGTCGCGCTTTTCGACCCAGTCAGTGCCGCACCTCATGAGTGCCCTTATGGCCGTGGGCGCGGTATAGAATATGTTGACCCCGTGTTTTTCGATTATCTCCCAGAACCTGCCCGGGTTCGGCCATGTCGGCACACCCTCGAACATAAGGGATGTTGCCCCGCAGGCGAGCGGCCCGTACAGGATATAGCTGTGGCCAGTTACCCAGCCTATGTCAGCGGTGCAGAAGTAGACGTCCTCTTCCTTGTAATCGAATATCCATTTGAAGGTGAGGGCGCAATAGACCATGTAGCCGCCGGTCGTGTGCAGCACGCCCTTGGGCTTGCCGGTCGAGCCGCTCGTGTAGAGGATAAAGAGCGCATCCTCTGAGTCCATCTCCTCAGGCGGGCAGACGCCCGTTATGTCCGGCGCGTCCATCTCGTCATGCCACCACGAGTCCCTGCCCTCGACAAACGGGACCGGGTTCCCGGTCCTTTTGACTACGATTACTTTTTCTATTCCCGGGCACTCGGCAAGGGCGGCGTCACAGTTTTCTTTCATTGCTATGGGCTTGCCGCCTCTTACGCCCTGGTCCGAGGTGACGACAAGCCTGGAGTCTGAATCGAGTATCCGGTCGCGCAGCGACGACGGGCTGAAACCTCCGAATACAACGCTGTGTATCGCGCCGATGCGCGCGCAGGCCAGCACCGATATCGCCAGCTCGGGTATCATGGGCAGGTATATGGTTACGCGGTCGCCCTTGGTAATGCCTGATTTTTTAAGGACATTCGCGAAGCGGTTGACCTCGCGGGAGAGCTGCTGGTAAGTGTAAGTCTTTGTGGTTCCGTCGTCGCCTTCCCAGATTATCGCGGCCTTGTTCCTTTTCCATGTGGAAAGGTGGCGGTCAAGGCAGTTGTATGAGGCGTTGAGCCTGCCGTTCAGGTACCATTTGATTTCAGGCTTGTGGAAATCCCAGTCGCAGACTTTGTCCCACTTCCTCGACCAGTCGAGTATTCCTCCCATGCGGCCCCAGAAGCCGTCAGGGTCTTCTATCGACTCTTTGTAGAGCTTTTCGTATTCATCGGCACCTTTTATGTGGGCGTTTTCCTGAAGCTCCGAGGGGGGCGGGAAGACCCTCCTCTCCTGAAGGAGCACATCTATCGACTCTCTTTTTTCTATTACCGGCATGCGTTACCTCCGGGTTGTATTTCGGGTCTTTCGGGCTTGCCTTTAGAAAAGATTAACTTATGCGGCCAGCCGTGTCAAGCCTGCCATCGGGCAGCATAACCTTGCATAAATACTGGGTATATGTTAAAAAATCCTGATAAGCTTGAGAGGCATGACTAATGAACACCGGCTATAACCAGAATGTGCTTTTCAGGGGCGAGGTCTACCACTTGCAGACTGAGGACGGCGGGCAGGCAAACCCTGTCGTGACGACTCTTCTTTTCAAGGGCGGAAGCGTGCTTGCCTCTAAGAAGGTGAGCTACGCTGAGATGACCCTGTCGGGCGACATCGGTGCGGCTGTGAGGTCCATCATGACCGAGCAGCACGCGACCATGCTCCGCGACCTCAAGGCAGGCTTTTTCCACAAGGAAAATAACGATAAGGAAAACCAATAGATGAGCATTACCGCTATAAGGGGCTTCAATGACATACTCCCCGGCGACACTGAACTCTGGCGGCACATCGAGCAAACCGCGTGGTCGATATTCCGTACGTATGGCTTTGGCGAGATAAGGCTGCCCATAGTAGAGAAGACCGAGTTGTTCATGCGCTCGATCGGCGAGACGACCGACATAGTCGAAAAAGAGATGTACACCTTTGCCGACCGCCACGGCGACGCCATAACCCTGAGGCCCGAGGGCACTGCCCCGGCTGTGAGGGCGTATATCGAGCACAAGCTCTATACGGTTCCTGTCACCAAGCTCTACTATACCGGCCCGATGTTCCGTTACGAGAGGCCGCAGAAGGGAAGATACCGCCAGTTCTATCAGATAGGCGCTGAAGTCCTGGGTGACGAGAGCCCGAGGAGCGACGCCGAGACCCTTTCCATGCTCATGAAGTTCTTCGGGACTCTAAACATACAGGGCGCGACCCTGCAGATAAACTCTCTCG
>JACPGA010000317.1 GCA_016182705.1 Deltaproteobacteria bacterium | reverse complement strand
TTGAGAAGACCGTTATTCCGTGGGCGTACTCAGGAGTAAAAAGAGGGAGCGGTTTTTTTCTTCCGGGCGCGGCATTCGCGGCCGCCTGGCTCAGGTAATAAAAAAACGTGGCTGGGTCAGCATCAGCGCTGTCAGCCTGATACCACAGGCAGGGAAGCTTTCTGGTCTCGATATAACTGCTCGCGAGTATGGTCTTTCCCGCCCCTGGAGGGCCGGATATCCATACGCACTTGCTCTTTCGGCCCTTGTCCATGCGGGCGAAAAGCCTTTTTCTGAGGCATACCCCGGAGTAGCCGGGCCTTGTTATTTTTGCTATCGTGGGCTTCATGGGTAAGCCTTCAGGAGCCCTGGTCAAAATCCGCCTGTTGAAGACTCTTTCTCGAGTGCTTCGCGCACGGATTTCAGGAGGTCAGGTATCTCATAGGGCTTCTGGAGAAACCTGTATCCTTTTTCCCTTATCGCGGGCCACTGGGACTCAACGTCCAGATATCCGCTCGTTATGAGCACCTTGAATTCCTTGTTGAAGCTCTTGAGGTCTTCTATCAGCTGTATCCCGTCCCTGTCCTGGAGCACCATGTCGCTGAACACGAGGCTTATCTGCCCATGCTCTTTCTCGAACAGATTTTTCGCCTCCAGGGCGCACCCGGCTTCAAGGACGCTGTATCCGTTTTTCGAAAGCACCACGGCAACACTTTTTCTCAATAATTTTTCGTCTTCGACTATAAGGACTTTTTCCCCTCTGCCCGATAGTTCTTCCACAGGCCTGTTCTCCTTAATGTCCTCTTTTTTATCAGCTTCCAGCGAGGGCAGGTAGATCTCGAAACGCGTGCCTTCTCCCGGCCTGCTTTCCACGTCTATCCACCCGCCCAGGTCTCTTACTATGCCGTGGACCACAGCAAGCCCGAGGCCCGTGCCGCGCGGCCCCTTGGTCGAGAAAAAAGGCTCGAAGATATGTCTTATCACCTGGCCATCCATGCCGGTGCCAGTGTCTTCCACGGTGAGCTTCACGTGGCGGCCTTCGGCTATGGCTCGCGAAGACCCGCCGACATCGACCATCGCGGTTTTCAGGGTTATTTTCCCGCCGCTGTGCATGGCGTCTTTCGCGTTTATGACCAGGTTCATTATTATCTGCTCGATATTGCCCTTGTCAGCCCTGATCATGCCGATATCAGCGGAAAGTTCCATGCTGATAACAATATTCTCGCCGATGAGGCGCTTGAGCATGCCGAGCGTGTTCCTGACCTTGCGGTTCAGATCCAGTGCCCTTGTTTCCGTGGGCTGGCGGCGGCTGAAAATGAGGAGCTGCCTTGTGAGGTTCTCGGCGCGCTCCGAGGCAGCGTTGATCTGTTCGAGGTAGGCGCTTATCTCCGCGCTGTCACTGCCTGTTTTTTTCAAGGCAAGGCTGTTGTTGATCCTTATTATGACCATGAGGTTATTGAAGTCGTGGGCTATGCCTCCGGCAAGGATGCCGATGGCTTCCATCTTCTGAGACTGGATAAGCTGCTGCTGAATACGCCCCCTCTCGGCTTCTTCAAGTTTTCTTCCGGTGATGTCCCTGTCCATGCCCCTGTAGCCCAGGAGGTTTCCCGCCGGGTCGAGTATGGGGGCTCCGCTTGTCTCGAGGATGACCTCGCGGCCGTCCTTGTGAAGGTTCCTGTTCTCGAGAAGGGCGAATGGTTTCTTGAGCGCGACTATCTTTTTAAAGACAGCGCCTATCTTTTCAGCCTCGCCGGGAGGCATGAGGTCAAAGGGGGTTTTGCCGAGGATCTCGTCAGGGCCGTACCCGAGTATCTCCCTTACCTTGGGGCTCACGTATGTATAGACCCCGTTGGTATCTATTTCCCATACCCAGTCGCTCGTGGTCTCGACCAGCACCCTGAAGCGCTCCTCGCTTTTCTTGAGGCGCCTGTTGACCTCGAGTATCTCTCGGGTCCTTTCGGACACATTCGCTTCCAGCTGTGCCTGAACGCTCCTGAGGGCCGCTTCAGCCTTCTTCCATCGCGATATGTCCGTGCCTGTCCCTATCAGGAACGGCTCTCCGTCTATTTTGACCACCACCGCCCTGAAATGGAACGGGATCTTGCGGCCGTCCCTTGTGACAAGCCCGGCCTCCACCTCAGCCGCGCCAAGGGTGAAGGCGTTTTCAATCTTTTCACGTATCAGTCTTCTTTCGGAAGCCTCAAAGAAATCAACGGGGTGCATCTTTTCTATCTCAGCGCGCGTGTATTCTGTTATGTCTTCAAGCGTCCTGTTCCATTTGAGCATCTGGCCGTTCTTGTCTATCACATAGAAAGTGCCCGGCAGGCTCAAAGTCAAGGCATTGAACAGGTTCTCGCTGTTGAGTATCTTGCGCTCAGCGTCTTTTGTCTCGGTAAGGTCTTTTACAAAGGCCCAGAACCCGGACACGTTGCCTTCGGCGTCTTTCAGGAGCCAGGCACTTACGCTGGCAGGGAGCCTGCGGCCGTCCTTTGTGAGAAGTTCTTTTTCATACTCGCAAGAGCCTCTGGAGAAGACCTGGGTCTTTAAAATCTCCTCTTCCATGGGCCGCAGTTCGGGCGGCGTCAATTCCATGTATGAAAGCTTTCCGAGCTCTTCCATTGACCAGCCCAGCATGGACGCAAGGGCCTTGTTGGCGTCGGTTATCTGCCCGTCCGCGCCGATCTTCATGACGCCGTCGCTTATCGACTCGTACAGGCCCCTGTACTTTCTTTCCGATTCGATGACGCGCTCCTCGGCCTTTTTCCTCTCGGTGATGTCCTTGCCCCTGCCGATTATTCCTTTTATTATCCTGGTGCCGATGTGGCGCTCCGGGACCATGTGCAGCCTTATCCAGCGCAGCTGCCCGTAGTTTGTGAGGTATTGTACTTCCGTGTCTGCCTGGGTACCGGCAAGGACCTTCTGGAGCGAGCCTTTGAAGGCCGCCCTGCAGCCCGGGTGTATGATGGACTGGAGCTTGCCCAGAGTGCTTATCTCGGCTGGACCGTAGCCCGAGGCTTCACTGAAGCCGCTGGTTATCCACTCGAGGCCGAGGTCTCCGGACGGCTCGATCTCGAGCCTGAATACGAGCTCGGAAGTCAGTTCGGTAATGAGCGTGCACCTTCGCTCTTTTTCCCTCAGTTCCTGGTCGTCGTCGGCAAGGCCGGCCCTTCTGGTCGCGCGCCATTTGCCGTCTTTTTTAATAAGTGCGGCGGCGTGGCTTGAGACGACTTCCGTGATATCCGCGGGGCTGAGCGATTGGAGGGTATAGGTGCAGATGGCGAGCATCCTGCTCTTTCGCATGAGGTGCTGGACCCGGCGCTCGTATTCCACGAAGGCGTCCCAAAGATCCCCGCCCAGCCATGTAACATTGCCTGTGACTCTCATCCCCTCAAGCCCGGAGCGCTCTGCCTTGTCAATAAGGCCGCTCCAGCCGTTCAATACCCGCTCGCCGCTGAACGAGCCGTCCTCCAGGTACCATTCGTCGTGCCTCAAAATCTTCAGGCTGCCCCTTTCGATATAGCCGGCCAGCTCGGGCATGGCCCGTTTCAAGGAATCGAGCGCGTCCTGAGGCGAAAGCGGCTCGGAGACGATCCATACGCAAAGCTCGCTCCCCCTCAAGCCCTC
>JACPGA010000316.1 GCA_016182705.1 Deltaproteobacteria bacterium | reverse complement strand
CCGGCTATCTCCTGCTGGCAAAAACACAGGTCTCAGAAAGATGGATAACCGCCGGTGTAGCCATGCTCATACTGTTCGTGACCTTCTTCAAGTCAGGCGGCTTTCTCCTGTTTGACGTAGACGAGGCAGTCTTCTCGGAAGCGGCCCGCGAGATGGTGGAGACCGGCAACTACATCACGCCCACTTATAACTACGAGCCGCGCTACGACAAGCCCATACTCATATACTGGTTCATGTCCATAGCCTTCAAGCTGTTCGGCACGACTGAATTCGCCGCGCGTTTCACTTCCGGGCTCTTCGGCTCTCTTTTGAGCTTCATGACATTCCTTTTCGTAAGAAACGTAAAGGGGCTGCTCCCGGCGCTTCTGGCCACATTGGCCCTCGTCCTCAACATCGAGTTCTTCGTCTACTCGCATTCGGCAGTGACCGATATGACGCTGGCCTTTTTCATAACGGCCTCGCTTTTCGCTTTCTACCTGGGCGCGCACCACGCGAATGAACGCTGGTTCAAGTGGTTCTGGGTCGCTTCCGCTCTGGCCGTCCTCACCAAGGGAGTCGTGGGCCTTTTGTTCCCGGCTGTCATCGCCGGAGGTTTCATCCTGCTGTCGAAAAGGACCGAGCTTATACGGCAGATCCTGCGCCCTTCATACATGGGCCTGTTCCTCCTCATCTCGGCCCCGTGGTTCATTATCCAGTTCATGGTCAACGGCTGGGAATTCTTTGACGCCTTCATCGTGAAGCACCACATCAAGCGGTACTCCGGCGTAATCTCCAGCCACGGCGGCCCGTTCTATTATTACTTCCTTGTGCTGCTCGCCGGGTTTTTCCCATGGGTGGCAATGCTCGTGCCGGGCATATACAGGGGCTTGAAAGAAAGGCTTGATAAAGAATCAGGCCTGTACCTCTTATGCGCCATCTGGGTCCTGTTTATTTTCGTCTTCTTTTCCATTTCAAGGACAAAGCTCCCCAATTACATATTCCCGCTCTTCCCCGCGGCCGCGATACTCTCGGGCCTTGTCATGGCAGGAATGGTCGAAGGGGCCCGCCGCTCAAAGGCGGCCCTGCTGACGCTCCTTTTCATAGCCGGCCTTTTCGCCTCGGCCCTGCTGGTCATACCTTCGCTGAACCTGGACATGGACATAAACTACCCGCCGAAGTTCTTTTACGTGCTCGCGGCTCTGTTCGCGATGGCAGCCGCGCTTTCAATGGCGGCCCTGTACAGGCCTTTTTCCGCCTTCATGGGGCTTTCGGCACTGGCGCTCGTCTTGATAGTCTTCCTGAGGCTCTACGCCCTGCCCCCGGCGAACATATACCTTCAGAAGACCCTTTTTGACTACTCGCGGTTCGCGAGGAACAACCTGCCTTCAAACGGGGTGCTTGCCACTTACGAGATAAACAAGCCGTCGATTGCCTTTTACGCGCGCCGCGGCGTCGTGAAGGCTGACAAGACAAACGTCCAACGGCTCAGCGAATACGCCAGAAGCACGACTCTCATGATAATAACCACTCCCTCAAAGTTTGAGGAGCTCAAGAGCTACGGGTTCAAGGTGCTTGATTCAAGGGGCGACTACATACTGCTCGGTACGCAAGACGCGCCGCATTTCAGGCCCAGGTAGCTTGATTTTCCTTCCTGTCCCGGTATCCTTTCTAAAGCGGAGGCTCTTTTGAGAAAAAGGGTTGTCATAATGGGAGCGGCGGGAAGGGATTTTCATAATTTCAATACCCTGTACAGGAACGATGCCAGCCGCGAAGTCGTGGCGTTCACCGCGGCCCAGATACCGTTCATCGAAAAGAGGACCTACCCCCCTGCCCTCTCAGGCCAGCTCTACCCCGAAGGCATACCAATATATCCTGAAGCGGAACTTGAAAGGCTCGTAAAGGAATACGGCGTCAGGGAGGTCGTCTTCTCCTACAGCGATGTTTCTTACGATTATGTCATGCACTGGGCCGCGCTCTGCAACGCGCTCGGCGCTGATTTCATATTGCCCTCCGCTGAAAATTCGATGCTGGAATCCAGCAGGCCGGTAATCTCAATCTGCGCCGTGCGCACAGGCTGCGGCAAAAGCGGCATATCTAGATACATAGGAAAGCTCCTTCTTGAGATGGGCAGGGAGCCTGTCGTCATCCGCCACCCAATGCCATACGGCGACCTTGCCTCACAGAGTGTCCAGCGTTTCGCCTGCCTCGACGATTTGGCCAGACATCAATGCACAATCGAAGAGATGGAAGAGTACGAGCCGCACCTGGCGGCCGGGCTGGTTGTCTACTCGGGAGTTGATTACGAAGCAATCCTGAAAGAGGCTGAAAAAGAAGGCCGTCTAATCATCTGGGACGGCGGGAACAACGACCTGCCCTTTATCCGGCCTGACCTTGAAATCGTTGTGGCAGACCCGCTTCGCCCGGGCGACGAGCTCCTTTATTATCCAGGAGAGACGAACCTGAGACGGGCCGATGTCGCAGTTATCAACAAAGCAAACAACGCTATTGACGCTTCGATACACACGGTCATGGACAACATCCGCAAGGTGAACCTTGATGCCGCGATAGTAAAGACAGCCTCGGCTGTCACGACAGAGAAAGATATAAACGGAAAAAGAGTCCTCGTTATTGAAGACGGCCCCACCCTCACACACGGCGGCATGAGCTTCGGCGCTGGCATCATCGCCGCCAGAAATTTCAAGGCAGTGCCTGTAGACCCCCGGCCTTACGCAGTCGGCACCATAAAAGAGGTCTTCGCGAAATACCCCCACCTCGGCGCGCTCCTACCCGCGATGGGCTACTCTGATACTCAAAAGAAGGAACTTGAAGAGACCATAAACAAAACGCCTTTTGACATGGTGCTCATCGCAACGCCCATCGACCTCACGCGCGTCCTGAAAATTGACAAGCCCTCTTCGCGGGTAAGCTATGAGATAGAAGAGATGGAAAGCCCGGGGCTTAAGTCAATCGTCGAAGGGTTCGTGATGGGGCTGAAGTGAAAAGCCTGCTCCTCCTGTTCGCGAGAAGGTACATAGCCGGAACCGGCAGGCAGGACGCCATCCGTGTTGCCCTCGGACTCAATAAAGCCGGCATAGGCGCGACAATCGACAACCTCGGCGAGAATGTGAAAAACGCATCCGAGGCCAATGATTCCGTAAAAGAATATCTTGGACTGCTCGATGACATACAATCAGCCGGGGCTGATTCGACCATCTCTTTGAAGCTCACCCACCTCGGGCTCGACCTCTCGAAGGAACTCGCCTTTAAAAACGCGGAGACAATCATAAAAAAGGCCTTTGAGTCCGGCAACTCCGTTCGCCTCGACATGGAGGGCTCTGAGTACACACAGAGGACCATCGAAACTTTTCTGGAGCTGAGACAGAAGTACCCGAATGTCGGCATAGCAATACAGAGCAGCCTGCTGAGGAGCAGGAAGGACGCCCGCATGATTGCTGAGAAGAGCGGGTCGATAAGACTTGTGAAGGGGGCCTACAAGGAGCCGCCGGAGGTCGCTTTCCAGGACAAGAAAGAAGTCGATGCGAGCTTTGAGGCCATCATGAAGGAGCTGCTTTTGAGCGGCACCCGGCCTGCGATAGCAACGCATGACGAAAGGCTCATAAACGAGGCAAAGAGGTTCGCCGCTGATAAGAACCTGTCGAAGAACTCCTTCGATTTCGAAATGCTGCTCGGAATAAAAAGAAAATTGCAGATAGAGCTTGCAGCGGAAGGCTACAAGGTCAGGGTCTACATACCGTATGGCAGGAACTGGCTGCCCTACACAATTAGAAGGCTGAGGGAAAGAAAAGAAAACATCTGGTTTGTGGTGAAGAACATCTTTGAAAGATGAAACAGCTTCCCCCTTTCCTGAAAGGGGACTGAGGGGGATTACATTCTCATAATCTCCCCCTGCCCCTCTTTAGAAAAGAGGGGGTTCCTTGTCTTCCCCGCGCTCAACAACCACCCATGCGACATTTTACTGCGTTCTCTGCTATACT
>JACPGA010000308.1 GCA_016182705.1 Deltaproteobacteria bacterium | reverse complement strand
GCCCCTTACCACGACGTTCTTGAACCTCTAGGCTATCTGGGCGGATATCTTTATCTGCTCGGTGGTCTTTACCTCTTTGACGGTCGTCGGGGCGCCGTTCGTGGTAATGACACGGGTCTCAGTAGTCTTTTTGCCCCTGGGGTCGTCAACTATCTCAAGGAGGTAGTATTTGTCAGCCTTGGGCTGTATGCGCAGCGTCAGGTAGCTCTTCGTATCCCTGGCGTCAAACAGGTACTCGCCCCTGTAGCCTATGAAGGTATGGAAGTTCTCGGTCCTCTCGATATAGTTGTTTATGCCGGCGACCGTTTTGTTGATGTTCTCGTGCAGGGTCTTGTCGTTCACGAGCTTTCCGATGGTGCCTTCGCCCTCGTCTATCTTCTTCGCGATGCTGCTGACGGAGTTCATGGTATTGGTGACGCCGGGGCCTACTTCCTTGGTGACCTTGTTGACGGTGTCCATGGCCTGCTGGAGGCTGAGTGAGGCTGTCCGGAGGTTGTCGATGCCCTCCTTGAGGTTGCCCCTGTTCTCGTTGATCATGCCGTTCAGGTTTTCGCTGGTCTTCACGAGCGATTCGTTCAGGTTCTTGATGGCCACCTTGAGCCCGCTCGTTATGGCCGGGCCTTCCTGGTTGAGGAGGGCCGTAAAGGAATCGAGGTTACGCATCACATTCTCGAACTGCTCGTCGTTCTTGGCGACTATCCTGTTGAGCCGGAAGGTGAGGTCCTCTATGTTCCTTACTATATTGCTGACGGTCTGCTCGCCCTCGTCGCCGCCAAGGACGTTGCTCAAGGATTCGGTGATCTCCTTGACGTCATCGGACACTTCCGTAAGCGTCCTGATAAGCCTGTCGATGTCGGCATAGCTCCTGGTGCGCGTGATATAATCCCCTTCCTTCAAAGGAGGCGCGCCGGGCTGGCCCGGGACAAGCTCCAGGTATTTCTCGCCAAGCAGGCCCTTTGTGGTAAGCACGGCCGTGAAGTCCTTGCCTATTTTGATGTCGGGGTCTATCTGCAGCTCGAGATGGGCTTTGGAGTCTTTCAGTTCTATTGATCTGACCCTGCCGACCTCAACGCCAGCGACGCTCACGGGAGCGTTGGGGTCAAGGCCTGCCGCCGTGTCGAAATCGACGAAAACGGAGTATCCTTTTTCCCCTCCGAGCTTTATGCCGCCGAGCCTCAATGACATATAGACCAGGAGCACTATGCCCAGAAGGACGAAAAGACCGACCTTGGCTTCTGAACTCATTTTTGGCAGCGCCATAAGAAAATTTCCCTACCTGGCAGGCAGTGTATCCGACACTGCTCCGCGTTCATATGATATTTGTCTGAAAAGACGGCTGAAGGGCCGTCAATATACCTTTATGGGCCCTTCGGCCCGCCCTTCCAGAAACTGTTTCACGACGGGGTTCGGGTTGTTTTTCATCTCTTCGACCGTGCCCTGCTCTATTATCCGGCCTTCATGGAGCATGGCTATCTTGTCGGCTATTTTGTAGGTAAACGGTATGTCATGGGTAATGAGTATGTAAGTCGTCTGGAGACTGCGCTGAGTGTCAAGGACAAGGTCGGCGATGGAATCCGACATGATGGGGTCGAGCCCGGTCGTAGGTTCGTCGAAAAGGACTATCTCAGGGTCCATTACGATGGCCCTGGCGAGGCCCACTCTTTTTTTCATGCCCCCGGAAAGTTCCGCCGGCATCATGTGCTCTACGCCCACGAGGCCTACCCTGCGGAGCTTGTCGCCCACGATCTTCATTATGTCCTCGTCAGCCAGGTCCGTGTGCTCCTTCAAGGGGAAGCCGACATTTTCCCCGACGGTCATAGAGTCGAACAGGGCCGCGCCCTGGAAAAGCATGCCGAAGCGTTTTCTCACTTCGCCCCAGTCGCGCTCGCTCATGGAGCTTATCTCCTGCCCTTCGAGGAATATCTGCCCGTCGTCCGGGCGCAGGAGCCCGATTATATGCTTTATGAGGACGCTCTTGCCTTCGCCGCTGCGCCCTATGATGACGGTTATCTTGCCTTTGTCGATCTCAAGGTCGACGCCGTCGAGCACCCTTTTCGTGCCGAAGAACTTCTTAAGGTTAGAAATCTTTATCATACCCATGGCTGGTTAATCAACCCTCATACCATGAACGAGCTCATGAGGTAGTCTGAGACGAGTATCATGACGCTCGCGGTCACAACCGAGTTCGTGGCAGCCCGCCCGACCCCTTCGGCTCCGCCGTAGGCGTAAAAGCCGTTGTAGCTCGCGACCAGCGTGGTTATGAGGCCGAAGACGATCGACTTGTACAGGCCCGCGAAAATGTCGCTTACCTGCACGAAGTCTATGGTCCTGCCTATGTATACGCCGGGGTTTATGCCAAGGAGCTTGACGCCGACGAAATAGCCGCCGAGGACGCCGACGAAGTCGGTTATTATGGCCAGCAGCGGGAACATGAGGACGCCCGCTATGACCCTCGGCACTACAAGGTATTTCACCGGGTTGACTGCCATCGTGACCAGGGCGTCTATCTGCTCTGTGACGCGCATGGTGCCGAGCTCGGTCGCCATGGCGCTTCCGGCCCTGCCTGTTACCATGAGGCCCGTAAGCACTGGCCCGAGCTCCCTTGCCATGCTAAGGGCAACCGTCGGGCCGACGAGGCTTTCCGCACCGAACCTCTTCAAGGCGTTGAAGCTCTGGAGCGCGAGGACCATGCCGGTGAACGAGCCAGTCAGGATGACCACGAAAAGGCTCTGCACCCCCACGAACTCCATCTGTTTGAAGATGTTCCTGAATTTAATGGGCGGAGTAAAGGCGTGGACAGCCGCCTGAAAGAGCATGATGGACATGAGCCCGGCGGTGTCGACGAACTTCTCGGCCATGCGGCCTAATTTTTCGAGGTAAGCCCTTATCATCGTATATATATCCTCGGTACCCTTGCGGATATACGGCAGAATATTTCGTAGCTTATGGTCCCGGCCTTGTCAGCGACTTCCTCGGCGGTGATGGCCTCGCTCCCCTGAGAGCCTATTATGACCGCCTCGTCTCCGGCTTTCACTCCCGGCACATCGGTGACATCTGCCATTATGAGGTCCATGCAGACCGTCCCTGCAATCGGCGCGCGATGGCCGCCTACCAGTACTTCCCCGGAGTTGCCGAGCTTTCTTGGCAGCCCGTCGGCGTATCCGATGGGCATTGTTGCTATCACGCTCGGCCTTTTTGCCGTAAACCTTCTGCCGTAGCTTACTGTGAAGCCGGCAGGGACGGATTTCAGGAATAGTATCCTGGTCTTGAGCTGCATTACAGGCTTGAGCTTTATTGACTCTCTCAGCCGCGCTGCCGGGTATGAGCCGTAAAGCATTATGCCGGGGCGTACCATGCCCAGGCGCGCTTGTTCAAAGTCCACGAGCGCCGCGCTGTTCGCCATCTCCAGAAGTCCCGGGTTGACCCCGAGGCTTCGTATCTGATCCACGGCCTTGAGAAAGACCGAGAGCTGGCGATGCGAGAACTCTTTTTCTTCGGCCTCTGATTCGGCGAAGTGCGAAAGGAGCGCTTCGACCCTGAGGTTTTCGAGCCCCTTCAATTCGCTGAAAAACTGTCCGGCTTCTTCAGGCAGTATGCCGAGCCTTCCCATGCCGGTGTCTATTTTCACGTGTATGGGCAGGACGGCCCCGCGCTTCCTGGCTGCCTCGTCAAGGGCCCTGGCCGCGGCCATGTCAAAGACTACCGGCGTAAGGCCGTACTCGACAATATCCGTTGCCTGGTCAGGGAACATGCCCCCGAGGACGGCTATCGGGCTGGTTATCCCGGCTTCTCTCAGGGCCGCGCCCTCTTCCGGGATGGCTACGCCGAAGTACGCGCCCCCGAGCGCGTCGATGGTCCTGGCGACTTCTATGGCGCCGTGTCCGTAGGCGTTTGCCTTTACAACGGACATCATGCGGGTATCCGGTGCTGCGCGCCTTCGAAGCTCAAGGTAGTTATGTTCAAGCGCCTTTAAATCTATGTAGGCTGCGGTCGGCCTTCTATGCAAAACTTCATACTCCAACGTAGGTGCTTCTAAAAATTGCTCTTTTTCCTGATCTCTTCGTTAGGGCGAAAATAAAAATGCTCACATATTTCATATATGCTCCGCTTTTTATTTCTACGTAAGCCTCTACCTCAGAAAAATAACTGTTTTTTAGAGGCACCCTGTAAGAAAAAAGCGGTCAAATCAACTACTTAATAGCATTAAAAAGACGCCGGTGTAAAGTGAAAAACTCTTTGGGTGAGCAACTGCTCACTTCAAGCGGCGCACCCGCGCATGAAGACTATATCACAAACTCTGTTTTTTGCATATTTTGGCCGGGTGATACAAGTTCTAATTCCTCTTTAACACGAGAATTGAATAATGTATAATGTTTGCGGTCAGTTCCGGCCCTGACGGCTGTTTTTGCGATAAAGTAACGAGGCCATTCTCCCGATAATACAGGCAGTGTTCATGCCTCCCGCTTGAAAAACGGAGGCGTACGGAGGCTATGCTCGCATGCTAAGACTGGCTATAATCGGCTACGGCTACTGGGGCCCGAACCTGCTGAGGAACTTTTCCGCCTGCGAGGGCGCGACCGTCGCGGCTGTCGTTGACAGGCGCCAGGAGAGGCTCAACGCGGCTAAAAGGCTCTATCCCGCCGTAGAGGTCTACGCCTCGGCAGAAGAGGTCATGAAAGACCCGTCGATAGACGCGGTCGTGGTGGCAACCCCGGTCTTTTCCCATTTCCCGCTGGCCAGCGAGGCCCTTTCCAGGGGCAAGCATGTCCTTCTGGAAAAGCCCATGACGACTTCGAGCGCGCATGCCACGGAGCTCATTGAGCTGGCCCAGAAAAAGAACCTGACCCTCATGGTCGACCACACCTTTCTTTATACCGGCGCGGTCAAGAGGATAAAGGACATTGTGGGCATGGGAGTCATCGGCAAGCTCCAGTACTTTGACTCGGTCAGGATAAACCTGGGCCTGTTCAACCCCGAGGTCAATGTCGTATGGGACCTTGCACCGCACGATATATCAATACTCCTCCATATAAACGAGGAGATGCCAGAGAGCATAGTCGCTACCGGCATATCCCACACGCATAATTCCATAGAGAACATCGCCTATATCACGCTCAACTACCAGTCAAACCTCATAGCCCATTTCCATTGTTCGTGGAGCTCGCCGGTGAAGATAAGAAAGATTCTTATCGGAGGGTCGAACAAGATGATAATGTTCGATGACGTCGAGCCCTCGGAAAAACTGCGGATATACGACACGAGCTACAAGGTGAGCCCGGTTTCCGACGAGGACAAGTACAATATCCTCGTCGACTACCGGCTTGGCGACATATTCGTGCCCAGGGTCGGCCAGGAAGAAGCGCTTTCAGGGGTCGCGAAGGATTTCATCTCCGCCATTAAAAATGGTACGGAGCCCGTGTCGAACTGGAAGAACGGGCTCGGGGTGGTAAAGGTACTTGAGGCTGCGGAGAAATCAATAAAGGCGAGGGGCAGGGAAGTCAAGATTTGAAGATACCATTTTTTGACCTGAAGAGGCAGCACGCTTATCTTAAAGGCCAGATAACCGATGCAATCGCAAGAGTGATGGACGACACCGCCTTTTCGGGCGGGCCGTATGTCGACGAGTTTGAAAAACTTTTCGCGCGCTTTTGCGGAACGAGTCACGCCGCCGGGGTCGGCAGCGGCACCGACGCGCTGCACCT
>JACPGA010000318.1 GCA_016182705.1 Deltaproteobacteria bacterium | reverse complement strand
GTTCGATTCAAGTATATAAAATTTAAAATTAAAAACTTATGAGAATGGAAAATATGCACTCCCCTTCGATGGAATTGCTTGTAAATAAAATCGACCGTTTCAATGAGCAGTACGCGATAGTAGAAAATGAAAAGGCCGTATTCAGCATTGAGTACGCTGAATTTCATTGGGATATTTCCGCAAACACGGGTTGCCTCAAAGGGAACAGGTACGGCCTTGTCCGCATGGCCCGTGACCTCATGCTGATCGCGGCGGCATCAGAACATGAAGAGAACGATTCCCGCCGATGCGCGACGCGATTCGAGGACGGCTCTGATGAGATAATAATCCTCAAGAAAATGCCTGCCCATAAGACAGATGACAAGTTTCAAATAGACTGGAACGAAGCGCAAAGCTTGAGCCAGTGCAGTGAAACATCGTATCTGGAAAATATCATTGAGTCGATTGGCAGGGTTGTTGAAGCGTGCGGCAAAGAGGAAACAGAACCGGCAAAGATTGAGTGGAGCGAATACAACAAAATCGCTTTCCTGACCGGCTCGGCTTTCGGCCTGCTCCTCCTTGCCCGCGAGTTCGTGCAGTTCGCGCTTTCAGCTTCATTAGAAGAAAGTTACGAGGTATTGGGTTTGCAACAAGAGAGCGGCGGGCTTGTTCTGGTTTTGAAGGATAATAACTAAAGAGAATTGGTGGGCGCAGCCTACCCTCGAAACTGAAGCCGGTGGATTGGATAAAAAATGAGTAGTTATAAAGAGCAAACAGTCTTACTTTGGGAAAAAGTTTCGTAGGGTGCGCTGTGCGCACCACTTTTGCAGTTCTGTCATTCTGAGCGAAGCGAAGAATCTCGTTTTATCTTTTTGGGTCAAGATACGAGATTCTTCGGTCGCTGCGCTCCCTCAGAATGACAGCCTTTTCCCCTTCCTTGACACCCAACGGCAACATACCTTAAAATGTTTTCTTCAGGCCTTAGACCTGATAAAGCCCTGATTAATTCTTGTTTTTGTTGTCATTGCGAGGAGCGAAGCGACAAAGCAATCCCTGACTTTTTTGCTTAAAGACGAGATTGCTTCGCCCAGGCTCGCAATGACAGAGGTTCCCACAAACAATGAAAGTCTCCAGCATAGTCATAGCGGTTCTTGCTATCCTCTTCGCCGTCTCCTTCGGTGTGGTCACTCGCGTCATCAACCCATCCGAGAGCGTCAACGCCCTCTGGCTGGTCGTGTCGGCGGCCTGTTTTTTCATAATCGTATACAGGCTATACGGCTCGTTCGTGGCCGCAAAGATACTGGCCCTCGATGACAGGCGCAAGACCCCGGCCATAAGGCTCAACGACGGCAAGGACTACCACCCCACACACACGCTCGTGCTCTTCGGCCACCACTTCGCGGCCATAGCTGGCGCTGGCCCGTTAATCGGCCCGGTGCTCGCGGCCCAGTTCGGGTATTTGCCCGGTTTCTTATGGATATTAATCGGCGCGGCCTTTGGCGGTGCTGTCCACGACATGATAATACTTGCCGCTTCCGTGCGCAGAAACGGCTGTTCGCTCGCGCAGATGGCAAGGAACGAGGTCGGCCCCGTGGCGGGCTTATCTGCGGCCCTTGCCATCCTTTTCATAATAATCGTGGCGCTCGCGGGGCTGGGGCTCGCGGTCGTCAACGCCCTTTACAAAAGCCCCTGGGGCGCTTTCACCATCTTCTCGACCATACCGATTGCCCTTTTGATGGGCCTTTACCTTTACAGGTTCAGGCCCGGCAAGGTCGGCGAAGTCAGCGTCATAGGCGTGGCCCTGCTCATCGCCGCCGTGCTCGGCGGGCGCTATATTCAGGGGAGCTTTCTTGAGCCGATTTTCAACCATGACAAGAACTTCCTCATCTGGGCGCTCGCCATTTACGGTTTTCTTGCCTCAGTCCTTCCGGTCTGGCTGCTGCTCGCGCCGAGGGATTACCTTTCGACCTACATGAAAATCGGCACGGTATTAATCCTTGCCGGAGGTGTCATATTCCTCGCCCCTGAGATAAAAATGCCAGCCATGACCAAGTTCGCGTCCGGCGGAGGCCCGATAATACCCGGCACGCTCTTCCCGTTCATGTTCATAACTATCGCCTGCGGGGCAATATCCGGCTTCCATTCGCTCATATCTTCGGGCACGACCCCCAAGATGATAGAGCGCGAAAGCGACATCCTGCCCATAGGCTTCGGCGCGATGCTCTGCGAAGGGTTTGTAGCCGTGATAGCCATTATCGCGGCGACCGTCCTAATACCGGGCGACTACTTCGCCATCAACACAACTCTTTCAGCCGACGCCCTTGCCGCAATCGGTTTCGCACCGGAGAGGATAGCCGAGCTTTCAGCCACGGTCGGCGTAGATGTCGCCGGAAGGCCCGGCGGGGCGGTCTCTTTGGCAGTCGGCATGGCCTCGATATTCACAGCCCTGCCCGGCATGAAAGGGCTCATGCCCTACTGGTACAACTTCGCGCTCATGTTCGAGGCGCTTTTCATTCTCACGACAGTCGACGCAGGCACAAGGGTCGCCCGGTTCATACTTCAGGAGTTCGGGGCGCACGTATACAAACCGCTCGGCAGGACAAACTGGATGCC
>JACPGA010000311.1 GCA_016182705.1 Deltaproteobacteria bacterium | reverse complement strand
CGAAAGACAGGTTCGGCAGGATAGACATTCTTGTGAATAACGCCGGTATAACCGGAGTAAAGAAACCCACCCACGAGATAACTGCCGAAGAGTGGGACAGGGTCATGAACATTAATGTAAAGGGCGTGTTCTACTGCACCAAGCACGCGATTCCCTATATGAAAGCCTCTGGCGGCGGGAGCATCATAAACATAGCCTCCGTAATAGGGATGGTAGCTTACACGGCCGCTCCTCCGTATGTCGCTTCAAAGGCAGCTGTGCGGCTCATGAGCAAGACAGACGCCCTCATATACGCGAAGGACAGGTTAAGGGTAAACGCGATCGTCCCGGGGTACGTGTGGACTCCTCTTATTGAGAACGCGCTCAAGGCTAAGGGAGATGTTGATGCCGGAAAAAAGGCGCTTGAAGCGCTCCATCCAATCGGACACCTCGGGGAGCCGCTGGATATCGCGTACGGCATACTATACCTCGCCTCAGACGAATCGAAGTTCGTCACCGGGAGCGACCTCGTTATAGACGGTGGGTATACGGCCCAGTAAGTCTCGCAGTTTGAAGCTGCCCTGGCTTACGCGCTTATCTCACTGTTCCATTTGAGTCCATTTTTATTATATAATTCAGTCCGAATATGCGACGTTCAAACCTCTTTACTGAAATAGCTGAATTCTGCCAGGGCCTCTCCGGCCTGAAGGCGCTTTCGCTTTTTTTGCTGGTCACAATATCCGCGTACATATATACGCTCTACTGCGGCTACATCTGGGACGATGAGCGGCATGTGCTCATGGACAGCTCCCTCTGGGGGCTGGGCGGGCTCTGGAAGATATGGTTCTCCAGGGAGATGCAGCAGTACTATCCATTGATTTATTCCTCCTTCTGGATAGAGGCCAACTTGTGGGGGCTCAGCCCCGCGATGTCGCATATCATAAACGCCTTCATCCACGCCCTGAACGCCTTTTTATTATATTCTGTCCTGAAGCATCTCAACATTAGAGGCGCGCTTCTTGCCGGTCTGATCTTCGCCCTTCATCCGGTGCATGTGGAGTCGGTAGCATGGATCTCCGAGAGGAAGAACGTTCTTTCAGGCCTTTTCTACCTGCTTTCCCTTTACACTTTTCTTAAATGCGAAGACAAGCCCGGGAAAGGGCTGTACTTTCTTTCACTCGCGCTGTTCATCCTGGCCCTGCTCTGCAAGACGGTTGCGTGTACGCTGCCCGCGGCGTTTCTTATCATCCGATGGATGAGGGGGCGTAATATCGGGGTTGGTTATATCGCGAGCCTTATCCCGTTTTTCGCGCTGGGGCTGGCCTTCGGCCTCCTTACAGTCTGGTGGGAGGCGAACCTTGTCGGCGCGAGCGGCCACATGTGGGAGATGAGCTACATCGAGCGGGTGTTGCTCGCCGGGCGCATTTTCTGGTTTTACATATACAAGCTCATCTTGCCTTTTGATCTCATTTTTATCTATCCGCGCTGGCAGGTCGATTTGTCAGCCATATGGCAATGGCTTTTTCCAGCCGGGGCGGTTCTGGCAGCGGCGCTTCTTTTTGCCCTTTCCAATAGGATAGGCCGGAGGCCAGCTGCTGCCCTGGCCTTCTTTCTTGTCACCCTTTTCCCGGCCCTGGGTTTCATCGATGTCTATCCGTTCCAGTTCTCTTTCGTAGCGGACCACTTTCAATATATGGCGAGCGCCGGGCCCATAAGCCTGTTCGCTGGAACGGCAGCGTGGGCCGCTGGAAGAGGCTCTTTTTCCGAAAAGGCATTGCTGGCGGCAGCCCTGCTGCTCGCGGCCCTTTGGGCGTTGAGCTTCAGCCAGACATTCGCCTACAAGGACTCTGATACTGTCTGGAAGGATACCATAGCAAAAAATCCGGAGGCCTGGATAGCTCATACCAATCTTGCCGTGCCGCATATCAATGACGACCACGATTTTGCGATAGCTCACTTGGAGAAGGCATACGGGCTGAACTCTTCAAATGAGACGATCAGCCATGCCCTGGGCCTTGCGCTTTTTAAAAAGAGCAGGGAGCTGTCGGCAAAAGGTATGGAGACTGAGGCGCTGGAGTACAACAGCAGGGCGATAGCGCTCTATGAAGATGCCCTGGCCCTGGAGCCCCGTTATGTCGAAGCCCATATAAATCTGGGAGTCTCTCTGGCGCAAGCGGATGATTATGACTCAGCACTCGAACACTTTCACAAAGCGCTCCGGATGAACCCGTCAAAGGCTTTCGTAAGGAAAAACATCGAGCGCACGCTGAAGCTCAAGGCTATGACGCACCCGCTTGAGTTGAAGATGAGGGAGGGCAGATAACGCGGCGCGCATCTGAAAAAAAAGTATTCTTATTCGCCGGAAAGCCTTTTTGCGATGTTTATGTTCTTAAGTACGGCAGGGTCTTCAGGTGTAATTCTGAGCGCTTCCTGATAGCTCAGGAGCGCCTCGCCGAAGTTGCCTTTTTTAACATGGCAGTTTCCGATGTTCAGGAGCGCGTCCCTTATATCCATCGGGTCCCTGAAATAACTCGCGGACCTGGCAAAATAGGTAATGGCATCGTCCAGCAGGCCTCTTTCCATGTAAATAGAGGCAAGCTCGTAATTTGACACAGCATGCTCGGGATATGATTTTAATATTTCCTGATATTCGGCCGTAGCCTCCTCGAGGAGGCCTTTTGACTTGTAGGCATACGCGAGGTTGAGACGCGCATCCCCGATCAGCCCGGTGTCTGGATACTTATTGGCGCTGGTTGTCCTGATAGCTTCCCTGAATTTTGAGATCGCCTCGTCATGCATGTCCTTTCTAAGAGATGCCGTCCCGAGCTGATACATGGCATAATAGTTATTTGAAGCCCCCTCCAGAGAAGACCTCCAGAGCGTAAAATTATCTTTCCAGCGCAGATTTCTGTAGCCTGAGCCAAGCGCGTAAAAAACGGCGAGG
>JACPGA010000044.1 GCA_016182705.1 Deltaproteobacteria bacterium | reverse complement strand
TGCCGGGCTACGGCCTTTATTATCTCTGGTTCCTTGCTGGCGAGGGCAGGGTATTGATGCCGAACACCGACCCCGAATACAAATGGCTCGAAGGTAAATAAAATGCTCAAACTCTACACTCTCTTTCATTGCAATCTCGCGTTTTCGATGATCCCCAGGGAGCACTTCCCCAAGGTCGTTGAAAGGTGCTACACGCCGCTTCTCGACATGGCTGAAAAAGGCTTCCCCGTTGCGATAGAGATGACAGCGTGGACCTTGAAAGAGGTCAACCGGATAGACCCGTCGTTCATCGAGCGTCTGCGCTCGCTCTGGCAGGCCGGGAAATGCGAATTCATCGGCTCCGGCTACTCGCAGGCCATCTTCCCGCTCATCCCCACGGACGTCAACAGATGGAACCTTGAATTAGGGAACAGGTACTACCAGGACCTTCTTGGCAGAAGGCCGAGGGCGGCTCTGGTGAACGAGCAGACCTTTTCCAGAGGGCTTATCGACCTTTACAGGGAAGCCGGGTACGACGCCTTTATAATGGACTGGAACAACGCGCACCAGCATAACCATTACCCCAAAGAGTACCTCTACCATCCACAGAGGGCGGCCGGGCTCAAGGCCGACATCGATGTCCTCTGGAGCCATTCCATCGCGTTCCAGAAATTCCAGAGGTGCGTGCACGGAGAGATAACCGAAGACGAGTACTTTGAATTCCTCAACTCGCATTGCGCCGCCGGCGAGGACAGGGCCTTCCCGCTTTACACGAACGACGCCGAGGTCTTCAGCTACAGGCCGGGACAGGACGTAACGCGCGAGGATGAATATAAAAAACTTGAGCTACTGCTTGAGAGGATAGAAGGGGACGGCCGCTTTGAGCTTACGACACCCTCAAAAATTCTCGCCTCTTCGAAAGAGCACAGGCGCGCCGCCATAATAAAGCTCGAATCAGTCGAAACGCCGGTCGTCTGCAAGAAGCAGGACAAGTACAACCCCTTGCGCTGGGCAGCCGCCGGAAGGGACAGCGTGCACATCAATACCGAATGCCACAGGGTGTATGAGAGCATCCGGGCCCTCATAGAGCAGGGCGCGCTTGAAAAAGACACGCTTGAGCGTTTCAAGGAAGTCCTCTGCGAGCTCTGGGGGAGCGATTTCAGGACAAATACCATAGACGAGAAGTTCGCCTGGTTCCAGAACAGGCTCGGCTGGCTCAAGATAGAAACAGAAAGGCTGCTTGGAAACCATACCGAAAGGATGCCGCTGCTTTCCTGGGTCTACGGAGGCAACTTCAATTCCTCGACAGGCCACAACGCCGTTATCGAAGAGCCGCTTGCGTCAAAAGGAAAAGCCGCATCTATCGCTTCTGACGGCAAGATACTGCGGATAGATACAGGCACTGTCACAGCCGAGTTCATGGAAACAAAGGGCCACGCCTTGAAATCCCTTTCGTTCCCGCAGGTCTGTCAGGTGCCGCTCATCGGCACTTTGCCGCACGGCCATTATGAGGACATAAGCCTGGGCGCGGATTTTTTCAGCGGCCATCTCATACATTCTTCGAGGGAAGGTAAAAAGACAACCGACCTCAGTTCTTCATCGGCCTCTGTAACAGAGAGCTTTGAAAAAGTAAGCCTCGAGATAAAGTCGCCGCTTGAGATAGGGACACTCTGGAAAAAATACGAGATATCCAAGACCGGCCCCGAGGTCAAAATCACTTACAGGCTCAAGGTCAACGGACTTGTAGCATCAATGCTCAGGGCTGGTATATTCACCTTCATGCCGTCGGCCTTTGACAGAGACACGCTCTGGTTCGAGACGGTAAACGGCGGGGCCGGGGCCGAGAGGTTTTATCTGAAGGGGCACACGCTCTCCCACGACGAACCTGTAAGCCAGAGCGTTTCCGCCTCGTCATGCCTCGGCGCCACCGACGGCTGGGTGAGGATAGGCGACAGCTCGAAATCCATTGAGATACTGACTGACAAATCAAAGCTCTTCACGGTGCCCATGCTCAAATACCTTGAGCTTCCCGCGGAAGATTCATTCTTCCTGAGGGTCTACCATTCGCTCGGCGAGTTTGACGACACGGCATGGTGGGTCTGGAGAGGATACAATGAGGCCGCTTTCACCTTGAGGGCCGCAAGGAGCTGAACTGATGGAAATACTTAAAGCCAACCTCGATGTACTCATGGCACAAAACAAGGCGTTTGCTGAAAGCCTCGCGTCCTGGCATGGCCCTTCCGCCGTAATAGAGAAGGCCAAGACCGGAGGCGCGACCTTCAAGCACAAGGGCAGGCTCTTTCACAGCGCATACAGCCCTGAAAAAGAGGCCGCCTGCCAGGCGGAAGAGATAACAGCTAAAAAGCCCGACTGGGTCTTGCTGTTCGGTCTCGGCTGCGGCCATCTTCTTAAAGCGCTTCTTGAAAAAGGCTTTGACAAAGTGCTCGTGTACGAGCCTTCGATGGAGATACTTTCCGGCGTGCTCGCCTCGGTGGACTTATCCGGCCCCCTCGCGAGTAAAAACGTAAGCCTGTACGCGGATATTACCGCGTTCATATCAGGGATAAGGGAGTTGGACGGGTTCGACACGCTCCTCGCCTACGCCGCGGCCCCTTACAAGCTATCCTTTACCCAGGAGTTTATCGACTTCAACACGCGGGTGAACAACGCTCACATCACCAACAAGGTCTGCATAAAGACAGACATAGAATCAAGGGAGAACTGGGTAGAGAACTATTTCGAGAACATAAAACACCTTCCGGAATGCCCTCCGATAGATTCGCTCCGCTCGGCATTCAAGGGCGTGCCGATGATAATAGCTGGAGCAGGCCCGTCATTGCAGAAAAACGCCCATCTCTTAAAAGAGGCAAAGGGCAAGGCGATTATCGTGGCGGCCATAACCGCCTATAAGCCGCTTCTCAAATACGGCGTGGTCCCTGACTTTGTCATCGCTTCCGAAAAAGTCGACCTGCCCGAATATTTCACCTACGGCGAAGACGACTTGAAGACGCGCCTTATTCTCGCGGAGGTCGCGCACCCCGGCATGTTTGAAAGAAAGGTAAAGGAGAAGTTCGTCTTCTTCAACCCCTTTGTGACACTGAGCCGCTCGCAGGCGCCGCTCTGGGGTTCTTCCTACTTTCCTTCGACAGGCGGGGGAAAGCGGCACCCATGTCCCCGGCGGGGTCTATATCGCGCAGGACGTGAAAATAGACCGTGAGAACGGCAAGGTATCGATAGAAGAAGATTATGTAACCCTCAAGGACAAGGCCAGGAGCAAATTCGACCTCCTGTGGCTCAAGGGCCTTGACGGCAAGCCTGTGCCGAGCAAGTTCGACTGGGTGACATTCCATCAGTGGTTTGAAAATTACGCCGCTTTTCTCAAAAGCGAAGGCTTCGCTGTACGGATGATAAACGCTACCGAGGGAGGGGCCTATATAGAGGGGATGGAGCACACAGCTTTAGCTGAAGTAATTGAAAAATATGTGAAAAACGAAATTCGGCTTGAGGATATCATAGCGCAGGCCGTAGCGAAAAGGACATCACCCGACCTGCCTTTGATCGCTTTGTCCATTGATGAGATGCACAAGGGCCTCAAGGAAATCGGCCGGATTGCCGATGCTATAAACAGGGAAGTCTCTCAGCTCAAAAAGGAACTTGGCAGGGAGGGAGGCACTCTCGAAGCAGGCAGGAAGGCGGCGAGGGTCAAGAGGCTGGAAGAAGAGCTTTTCAAGGCCGCCGAAAGCTCCCCGTTCATATGGGAGACGCTCATGGCCAGCATCTGCGAGCTGAAAGAGTATCTCAGGGGTGACGCGGACGCCGGCTCAAAGGGGATTGAAAAGGACATTGAGGCGATCCAGACGGCGTACGGAAAGCTGGCAAAAGGCTGCGCCAAGTTCCTGCCTGTCCTGACGCGCGCAGTGGCAAGTCTCAAGCCCGCAACCGCTGCTGGCCCGGCGATACAGACGGCCATATGAAAAAATCAAAGGAGAAGCAATGAAGATGGCACAAGTCTACCTTGACGGAACGAGGCTCGAATTCGAGGACAGGGAAAACCGGTCTACGATCAGGGAGTTGATAGATACAATTGAAAAGGACCTTGCCGGGCTGAGGCGCTTTGTCATGGAGCTCTGGATTGACGGCGAGATGATGCCGGAATGGAGAGGCAGCCAGGTCCTCAGCAGGCCGCTTTCGATATACAGCGATTTCAAGCTCAAGACCGCTTCGATGGAAGAGGTCGCTCTCGAGGGTCTTGACCTCGTTCAGGAGTACATAAAGGTCACGAAAGAAAATATCGACGCCTGCGTTAAGGACCTCAGGGTCGGCAACGGGCGCGCGGACGCGCTCATCTCTTCTGTCTTTGACGGCTTCATCGAAATAGTAAAGACAGTGGACGCGCTCGCCAGGGGTGGGGAGAAGTACAGGATGGACCTGTTCAGGGAAAACCCGGGCCAGTACTTCAACCCGGTCATCAGGGGCCTTGAGGACCTGCGCGAGGCAAGGGACGGCCATGACGCCATCGCCGCTGCCGACATCCTCGAATACGAGCTCAAGGTGCTTATCGAGGACATGGAAGAAAACCTTTTTCACTTTTACGCGTGATTTTTTCCTCAAGGTTTGATTCCGGGGTTCCGATAATACTATCAAGGGGGCTTCAGTCCAAACCGGGCCAAAGAGGAGGGATAAGGAAAACTGGCCGGAGCTGGACCCTGTAAGCAGCAGCAAAAAAGAGAACACAAAAAAAACGGCAAGGATGCCGGAAGAACACACACTAAGGAGGGTACACCAATGTCACTCGTAATCAACACTAACGTAGCAGCTCTCGTAGCACAGCAGAACCTTTCAGTTTCCAACTCACAGATGAAAGTCAGCGTCCAGAGGCTTTCATCCGGCTACAGGGTCAACAGCGCGGCCGACGACGCAGCCGGCCTCGGAAGGGCTGACCAGCTCCGCAGCCAGTCGAGGATGATCCAGGCCTCAATCAGGAACATCAACGACGGCGTCAGCGCGATGGAAATCGCCGACAAGGCCGCGGAACAGATAACCAACATCGTCACCAGGATGGGCGAACTTGCCGCCAGCTCCGCGCAGGGCACTCTCGATGGCACCAACAGGTCCTACTACAGCGATGAGTACAACAAGCTCATCAACGAAATAGACAGGATCTCGAACACCACCGAGTTCGGCGGCTACAAGCTCATCAACGGCGGCACCTCCGCCCTGACGATGTACATCGGATTCAAGAACACCACCAACGACCAGCTCTCCATCAGCCTGAACGTGCTGACTTCCGGCACGAGCGGCCTGAACCTGGTTTCCTGCGCCATATCCACCCAGGCGGGCGCCCTGAGCGCTCTCGATTCCGTAAGCGCTGCCCTTAAGACCATCAACGACGCGAGAGCCATATATGGTGCTTCCACCAACAGGCTTTCCGCGGCGTTGAACAACCTCCAGGTGACTTACACGAACTATCAGTCCGCCGAGTCGAGGATAAGGGACGCTGACTTCGCCTACGAGACCGCCCAGTACACCAAGAACCAGATAATGGTTCAGGCCGGCACTTCCGTTCTTGCCCAGGCTAACCAGTCGCCGCAGAACGTACTGTCGCTCCTTAGGTAATCATCCGCTTACGCGGGTCATGACAAGGGCGGGGGGGAGACCCCCCGCCCGCTTATGAGGACAAAATGGCCATAGAGAGGATATTAGACGGCGCTTTCAAGCCGTTTGAAGCGGAACTGCCAGCGAAGGCTTCGCTCAAGGTTGCCAGGGGAGCCGAAGAGGCGGAAGACAAATGCCGGAAAACAGACGCGAAGCCCACGGAGGTAGAGGCAATAGCCTCCGAGGTCCAGATTTACCTTAAAAGGCTCAACACTGAATTAAGGTTCGAGGTCGATTCTGATTCAAAAGAAGTCATCGTAAAGATAGTAGACCCTGAAAACGATGAGGTCATCCGGCAGATACCCTCAGAGGAGCTTCTTGCCATACGCAAGAGGATGAAGGACCTCGTAGGCGTCCTCTACGACGCCAGCACCTGAAACCATTTAGAACGAGAGGCATGCCGGCATGAGCATATCAGCCACTTCGGGCGTTGTAAGCAACATAGACTACCAGAGCCTCATAACACAGCTCGTAGGCATAAGAAGGCAGTCTATTACGCAGCTCCAGACCGACAAAAAGGGCCTGGAGATAACCAATAACGCGTATTCCAACCTGAGCTCGAAAATAAAAGACCTGGTGTCCGCTGCCGACACCCTGAGGACTTCCACTGCCTTCGGCTCCTTCAAGACAACCGTTTCAGACAGCAACGCCATATCGGCCACAGCCGGTACGGGCGCTTCCTACGGCTCGCACTCGATAGTCGTCTCTACTCTCGCTAAATCCCATAAGATGGCTGCCGACGGAGTGGCTGCCGATACCTCCACCATTGCCGCTGGCGCGGGCTCTTTCAGTTTCCAGCTCGGCGCGGGCGCCGTTCAGACGGTTGCCGTCGACGCCACCACCACAATTACAAGCCTCAAGGACTCCATTAACGCGCTGAACGCGGGCGTGAGCGCGTCAGTCGTAAACGACGGGTCAGGCCCCAACCCTTACAGGCTCATCCTGACCGGCTCTTCAACCGGCACTTCGAACAGCATAAATATTACCCAGAACGACCCCACTTTAGCTTTTTCAACAACGCTTCAGGCAGCGCAGGACGCCACTTTCACGGTTGATGGTATGCCCTTTACCAGGCAGACCAACAGCGCGTCCGATATTATTGCAGGCGTTACCGTAGACCTTTTATCAGCTGACCCGGCCAGGACCCTTAGCGTTACCGTCAGCAGAGACACTGATTCCGTAACCGACAGCGTCAAGAAGCTCGTTGACGCCTACAACGGCGTGGCAAGCTACATCAAGATGAACAACAGGTATGATTCCGACACGAAGAAGGCCTACCCGTTTTTCGGAGACAGCGTCGCAAGGAGCATATCCGATGACCTGAGGAGGGTCTTTTCATCCTCGGTGAGCGGCCTTCCAGACACAATGAACAGGCTTTTGCACGTAGGCGTCTCGACTGACAGGGAAGGAGTGATGTCGCTGGATACGGCAAAACTCAAAAATGCCCTCAACTCGAATTTCGACGGGGTCGTAAGCCTGTTCACAAAAGGGACCGCGACGACCGGTTTCGCCGAGCTTATCCATCAGACGGCCAGCTCGATAGACGACTATGTCGACGGCAGGATAAAAGGCCGCCAGGACGGGCTCAAAAAGAGCATGACCAGGATAGACAAGGACATACGGCAGAAGGAGACCCAGCTGGTGTCCTACGAAGAGCAGCTCAGGAGCCAGTTCACCGGGCTCGAGGCGATGCTTGCCAGCCTCAAGGGCCAGGGCAACGCGATAACCAACTACTTCGGGGGTATGTAATTGAACAGGGTGCGCCAGTACCAGAACATACAGGTTTTGACAGCCGACAGGGTGAGCCTCATTATCATGCTCTATGACGGGATACTGCGCTTCAACAGGCTCGCAAGCCAGTCCATCATGGAAGGCGACATAAAGGGCAGGGGAGTTCACATTAACAGGTCCCTGGAGATAATAGGCGAGCTGGCCAACTCCCTTAACATGGAAGAAGGCGGCGAGATAGCGCAAAACCTCTCCAAGCTCTACGACTTCTGCGCTTCCGCGCTTACCGAAGCGAACCTCAAAAGCGACTCCGCTGCAATCGAGTCGGTCAACAAGGTCGTGCTGGAGATAAAATCAGGCTGGGAGGCCGTTGCCGCCGAAAGGCAGAAAAGCGCGGCCGAAGCTCCAGCGAGGAGCGTAAGCTGTGGCGCCTGACAACCGCGAGCAGGCCGCGATTTTAGGCAGGCTCCTTGAGATATCCATCCTGCAGCGCCGCCTTATAGAGGAAAACCGCATTGAAGAGCTCTTGAGCGCGCAGATTGAGCGCGACGGGCTTTTCGCGATGCTCGACCTTTCCG
>JACPGA010000035.1 GCA_016182705.1 Deltaproteobacteria bacterium | reverse complement strand
GCTCATGGTCTGCTCCCTGTCCCAGGGGCAGCCATCAGGGCTCCTCAGTTTTTCCATCAGGGCCGTGAGCTTCGTGATATCTGGTTTTTTCGAGTTATCGGTTTTTTTCATCGAGCCCGGTCCTTTCAAGGTCTTGGCGAGTATTTACGTTCTCGACTGATTTTTCTATGGGAAGGCCTTTGAAGTCCTCTTCAGTAAGCCTCTTTATATTCAATTGCTTGAGGAGGTCGTTAATCCTCAGGTTGCCTTCGTTTATCATGGCTGTGATCTCATTCATGCACCCCTTTGACCACGCCGCGTGCATGGGGTGGAGCCTGCCGGATATGAAAGGTATGACGCAGTCCTCCCCGTGGACATTGTCCAATACCCTGCGGACACACCCCGGGTCAAGCCAGGGCATGTCGCAGGCGACGACAAAGGCATAATCTTTTGAGTGGTAAAGGGCCGTATAGATGCCGCCGAGGCTCCCGGCGTCTTTTATGATATCCGGGTAGACCGGGAGGCCCAGATGACTGTACAGGGTTATGTCGTTGGCGATTATTACTGGGGAGGGGAAAAGGGCCGTCATTACATGCGCGGCCCTTGCTATGACTGTAGAGCCATCGATCTCAATGAAGGCCTTGTTAAAGCCCATGCGCCGGCTCTGGCCGCCAGCGAGAATGGCGCCTGAAAAAGATGGTTTCACTTTTTTCTGGAAGTTACTCGAACCACGGGCTCGGCCTGCCTTATCCTGAGCTCTATCTCTTTTGCTCCGGAGCACCCTTTGAGGCTCTTTATCATGCCGGTGACGCCGTCTTTGATAAGGTTTTCTATGAAGGGCTTCAATTCTATCTTCTGGCCGTCCACAATGAGGCTTATGCCAGCGGCCTTGTGCTTCGTTATTATCTCTTTTTCGATGAGGGTGGCAACTCCCTTGTAGTCTTCGAGCTTGAACACAGGGAACTTGTTGCTCACCTTGAAGTCAGCGGCAAAGGCCATGAGCCTTTTGTCGTTGCCGCACACTGGCCTTGTCGAATTGGCTTTTCTTACGACCTCGATTTTCGGGAAGGCCGATTTCTTGAAGCCTTCGGTCACCACGACATCCACATCGCTCAGGTATGAGGCTATTATTCTCTCGGGCGGCCACTCAGGGGAGACTTCCTTTATTACCGCGAACTTCTCAGGCGAGGAAAGGGCGACCGTGCGCGCTCCGGCGTTCTTGTGCCGCCACGAGTCTTTCCCTTCGTGGTCTATCTCAAAGCCGTGAGCGTCGTGCTTTATGACGCCTACGGTGTAGCCCCTTCTGGTAAGCTCAGCTATGACCTTTTCCAGAAGAGTAGTCTTGCCGCTCCCGGATTTGCCTACTATGGATACTATCGGCACCACTATTTGTCGAGCTCCTTTATCGCGTCTTCCATACGGCTGTCCCGCTGCTCGGCCTCGTCCGAGGCTTTTTCCGCCTTTTCGGGCGCGGTCGAAAGGGTTTTCGTATAGTCTTTCATTATCTCGGCAGAGCCCTTCTGCCCCTGCTCACCCTTTGAGCATGAAGCGAGAAAAGCCAAGGCCAGCAGCGCTAATGCTATTTTTGCAGTTTTCATGGAATTGATATTATAACATGCCGTTATCCTTGTAAATATTTTTTCTACGAGGCCTGTACGCGCTCAATGGCTTAATAACGAAAAAAGGCGGGCCCTTTTGGGCCCGCCTTTAAATGTAAGTATGATGCTGAGAAACTCTTTGAGAGAACCTTTTTGGTAAAAAGGTTCTCTCAAAAGTTTTTACCTGCTTTCAGCTCCGCCGCCCATGCCGCCGGAGGTGCCGCGCTCAGAGCCCGGGGTGGTGCGCTGCTGCTCCTGGCGGTCCATCTTCTGCTGCTCCTGCATTGCGCCGCCGGCTGCAGCGCCCTGGTACATTCTGGCGTGCTCAAGGGTCTTCTGCGCGTTTTCTATGGCTTCCTTGGCATTTGAGACGGCTTCCCTGAGGTGCTCGTCATCCTGAGCCTGCTGTGCGGCCTGCTCGAAGTTCCTGAGGGCGCTCCTGAGGTTGTCAATGGCCGACTGGGTCTGCTTTATTGCGCGCTGCTGCTGTTTGGTGACTTCCTGCTTGCCTGACTTCTGCATCTGCTGCTGGGTCTGCTGGTCCTGAGCGGCCATCATCTGACCCTGTGCCGCGAAGACCGGGGCTGCGGTGAGGCTCAGAAGAAATGAAAATGCTGCTGCTCCAAGGGCTAACCTCTTCATGCTGTTTCCTCCGTTAGAAAGGTTTGTTTTTTTACGGCTTGATAAGTTCAGAGAGTCGACACTTGCGCTTTAAGACAAAATATCCCTGTTTTTGAGTATACAGGAAGTTCCCGCCTGTGCAACCGTATGGGCCGGTGGATTTCTATTTGCTTGATTTTACTTCTTTTTTCTCCTACAATGGTTTCATGTTTGACCTGTTTTCAAGAACCGCCTTCGCGCTTTTTCTTCTGGTTGCCCTCTGCTTTCCGCCGTCCTTCGCGGCCGCTTCTTCGACCATTACCGGCGCGGGCCCTGACGCTGCTTCCATTGGAGATGTATTTGCCAATGAGAAGCTGGCCTATGACATAGGTTTCTGGTTTTTCCACGGCGTCGCGGAAAGCACTCTTGTCCTCAAGGAGGACGGCCCCGGCAGGTATGTGGCAACCTTTTCCGCCAGGACAAACGGGGTCCTGGATACCTTTTTGAAACACCGCCGCGACAGGTATGTCGCGCGTCTCAGGCTTTCAGAGGACGGGAAGAGGTTTCTGACCGAGAGTTTTGAAAAAGAGGTCGAAGTAGACGGCAAGGGCATAAGGAGAAGCATCCACAAGGTCGATTATGCCGCCGGGACGGTAACTTCGAGGAGCTGGGGAGGGGGCAGGCCCGAAAAGAACAGCGTCGAGAAAATACCGGCCGGTATGTACACGGACGACCCTCTGGCTGCCTTTTATAATTTCAGGTTCGGAGTATACGGCGATATAGCAGAAGGAAAGCATTACAAAATAACGACCTTTCCCAAGGAGGGCAGGATACCTGAGATATCCATCCGCATAGTATCCGAAAAGGAGCTGCGCAAGCGGGGGAAGAAAGGGGCCGCCAACGTGCTGGCAGACGCCAGGATAGATAAGGAGCTTTTCGGCTCAAAGAACGGCGACATAGAGATATTCTTCACGAAGGACATGATGCCTTTGCAGGCCACAGCCAAAGGCATAATACTTTTCGGCGACGTGAAAGGAAAGCTCCGCGAATCGGTCCCCGGCGGAATCCGCAAAAACGAGTCAAAACTGCCCTCAGTGTCTTCCAACCCTTAATACCACGAACAGGACAGCCGCCAGAGCGGACATGACAGCCCCGTAAAAGAACGTTGTCCCGGCTCCGAAGTTGTCCCAGAGCCAACCGGCTATTATGCTCGCCGGAAGAAGCATCAACCCCACTATCGTATGATATACGCCGAAGGCAGTCGCCTTCTGTTGGGAAGGGGCAAGGGTTGCCAGATACGCCCTGAGGTTGCCTTCGCTCATGCCCTTGTAGATGCCGTAGACCGGAAATAGTATCCATATATGGACTGACTGCGTCGAAAGCCCGACCAGGGTATATATGGCCGAGTAGACCAGGAAACCTGCCAGTATCATGTTTTTGAGGCCTATCCTGTCCGCCAGTATGCCCATTGGCACCGACGAGGCGGCGAAGACGATATTATACGCAAGATAGGCTATGGGAATGAGTTCGCTTCTTATCCCCAGGTTTTGGGCCTGGAGTACAAGGAACGCGTCCGCGAAGTTGCCGAGCGAGAAGAGGCCGATGACCACGAGGTAACGCCTGAACTGGCCGTTGAAGGACGATATGGAAAGCCTGGGGAGCTGTGAGGCCGCTTCTTTCTCAGCTTTGGTCCGTTTTCTTTCCTTGATGAATATGATGATAAGAATGACGGCTATGACCGCAGGCATGGTCGAGGCGAAAAAAACGAGCCTGAGGTTCCCGACAAAAAAATAGAGAAGGACAAAGGCTATGCCCGGGCCCAATACCGCGCCGATGGTATCCATTGAGCGGTGGAAGCCGAAAGCAAGTCCGAGCCTGGACTGTTCGGTGGAGTCGGCTATTATGGCGTCTCTCGGGGCAGTCCTGACGCCTTTGCCGAACCTGTCGATGAACCTGGCCGTCAAGACCTGGAACCATGTGCCTGAGGCGGCTATTATGGGACGGCTCAGGGCGGAAGTGGCGTAACCAAGCACCATCAGGAGCTTTTTCCGGCCGAACCGGTCTGCAAGCCAGCCGGAGAAGACCTTCAGAAGCGAGGCCGTGGCTTCGGCTATGCCTTCTATGATGCCTACGGCTGTTTTTGTGGCCCCAATGACATTCGTGAGGAAAAGCGGCACAAGAGGGTAGACCATCTCAGAGGAGATGTCCATGAACAGGCTGACCAGGCCCGTGAAAAACACGTTCCTGGATAAGCCGAAACGGTAAGGTTTTTCTGTGGCGCCCTGTTCCATATACCTTCATTCTTCCTGATTTATGCCCCATTTTCAAGCCGGGCTCAAGTAATGTCACAAAGGTCTTGACAGGCATTGACAAAACCTATAATATTTAACATTCAATATTCCCGGAGGGCATATACAGATGTACGCGGTTATAAAGACAGGCGGAAAGCAGTACAGGGTCACAGAAGGCGACGTAGTAAACATCGAGAAGCTTGTCGGCGAGCCCGGCTCGAAGATTGAACTCTCCGAGGTGTTGGCTGTAGGCGAAGGCGAAGGCATCAAGATAGGCACCCCGGTTGTCGAGGGCGCCAGAGTTGTCGCCGAGATCCTCGCGCAGGACAAGGGCAAGAAGGTCATAATCTACAAGAAGAAGAGAAGGAAGGGCTACGACAAGAGGCAGGGCCATCGTCAGTTCTTCACCAGCATAAAGATCCAGGAAATAAAGGCTTAATCGCTGGAATCAGCCCCGGGTCGCTCAAAAGTCCATAAGCCGTATTGAGGCGTACTTACAAGTATATCTCAATAACGAGCTGAGGGCTCCAGAAGCGCATTGGGAGCTTGTAGCAAATTGATAATAGAAAAGAAAAGATTATTCAGGAGGGTTTCAAGTGGCTCATAAAAAGGCAGGCGGAAGCTCAAGGAACGGCAGGGACTCTAATGGTCAGAGAAGGGGCGTAAAGGCCTTCTCCGGACAGGTCGTTTCCGGTGGCTCAATAATAGTTCGTCAGGTAGGCAGCAGGGTACATGCCGGCACCAATGTTGGCATGGGCAGGGACTACACCATATTCGCCAAGGTAAGCGGCGTGGTGCAGTTTGAGGACAGGGGAGATAAAAAGTTCGTAAATATCCTTCCGCAGTAAGGCTGGACCGCAAAATTCATAAAAGGGCGGACGGGAGAGGCATAAGTCTTTCCGCCGCCCTTTTTTATTTAAGACTGCTGAAAAAGTCCATCTGCTTTGTTGTCCTCGTCGCGAGTTCATTGCGGCGTACAAAAAGTACGCCTCATTCCTCGCGCCTCGACGCCTCGCATATGGAGCTTTTTGAGCAGTCTTATGAAAGATAGCGTTTTTCTTTCTATCATATTTTTTTAGGATGTCTGATGAAATTCATAGATGAAGCAAGCATATTTACAAGGGCAGGCAACGGCGGCAGGGGCTGCGTCTCATTCAGGCGCGAGAAATACGTGCCAAAGGGCGGCCCTGACGGCGGCAACGGCGGGCGCGGCGGTGATGTCGTGTTCATTGTCGAAGGCCGTATGGCAAGTCTTCTGGACCTCCGTTACAAAAAGGAGTATGAGGCCGAGCAGGGCGAGCAGGGCATGGGAAGCCTTTGCACGGGCAGGGACGGGCTTGACCTGGTCATAAAAGTCCCAATCGGGACCATGATAAAAGACGCCGAAACAGGCGAGCCAGAAGTTCATGGCCTGCAAGGGCGGAAGGGGCGGCAAGGGCAATGCCCATTTCGCGACCTCCACCCACCAGACCCCGAGGTTCGCGCAGCCCGGAGAGCCGGGCGAGGAAAGACGCCTGAAGCTTGAATTGAAGCTTCTGGCAGACGTCGGCATAATAGGCTTTCCCAACGCGGGTAAGTCGACCCTCATATCGCACATTTCAGCGGCAAAGCCAAAGATAGCCGATTATCCCTTCACGACCCTTGTCCCGAACCTCGGCATAGTCGCGTTCGGCGATTTCGGCGGGTTCGTCGTAGCCGATATACCGGGACTCATAGAAGGCGCGCACGAGGGAAAGGGGCTTGGCATAAAGTTCCTGAAGCACGTGGAGCGCACGAGCATATTCATCCACATGATAGACATATCCCCTTTCACGGGCAGGGACCCGAGAGAGGACTTTGAGATAGTGAACAAAGAACTCAAGGTCTTCAACCCCGAGCTTGCGGGCAGGCCGCAGGTCGTCGCCCTGAACAAGGTTGATGTCACCGAAGCCGCCGAAGTACTGCCGGAGTTGTTGAAATATTTTGAAAAACTGGATATAAAGGTATTTCCAATTTCAGCCGCCACCGGTAAAGGGCTCCAGGACCTCGTGAACCATGTCGGTAACAAGGTAATGGACGCTCGCGCGAAAAGGGCTTTAGCACAGAGCGAATGAAGGACCTCCGAAAAGGCATACTCAAGAAGGCCAGAAGGATAGTCGTCAAGGTCGGCAGCGCCGTTGTCGCCGCCCCTCCTGTTGAAGGCCGCGACATATTCGCGAGGCTCGCTTTTGAGATAAATGCCCTGAAAGAGACTGGCCGCGAAGTTGCCATCGTAAGCTCCGGGGCAATAGCCTTAGGCGTAAGAAAGCTCGGCCTTAAAGAGCGGCCTGTAGCTATCCCCGAGAGGCAGGCCGTGGCGGCAGTGGGCCAGGGCTCTCTCATGGCCTGTTACGACGCCGCCTTTTCAAAGGCCGGGGGATTTGTCGCCCAGGTGCTCTTGACCCACGACGACCTCGGCAGCAGAAAGCGCTTCCTGAACGCAAGGAACACGCTCACGACTCTTTTGAAGTTCGGCATAGTCCCTGTCATAAACGAGAACGACACCGTAGCCGTGGAAGAGATAAAGTTCGGCGACAACGACGCGCTTTCAGCCCTCGCTACAAACCTCATCGAAGCCGACCTACTGATAATTCTTTCAGACATAGATGGTCTTTTTGACAAGGACCCCAAGGCCCACAAGGACGCTAAAAAGCTTCCGCTTATAGAAGACGTCGACTCGGCAGGGTTAGAAAGTCTGACTTCCTCTACGAATGCGCTCGGCACCGGAGGCATAAAGTCCAAATGCGAGGCCGCGAGAAAAGCCGCCCACTACGGGGCCGCGACCATCATCGCAAACGGCAACATGCCGGGCGTGCTTTCGGCCATATTCAATGGGGAGGACGCTGGCACGCTCTTCCTCCCGAAAGAGGACAGGCTCACGAGCAAGAAGCACTGGATAGCCTTTTCAGCCAGGCCTTCCGGCAGGGTCTTTGTCGATGATGGAGCAAGGGATGCTCTTTTAGCCCAGGGCAGGAGCCTGCTGCCGTCCGGGATAAAAGACGTTGACGGCGCGTTTGACGCGGGAGAGGTCATACACTGCGTTGACTCGAAGGGCATGGAGTTTGCCAGGGGCATGTCCAACTACAGCTCTTTTGAGATTCAAAAGATAAAGGGCATGAAGACCGCCGAGCTTGTGAAGGTACTCGGCTACAAGGTCTTTGACGAGGTTATCCACAGGGACAACCTCGTGGTGCTCTGATTTTTCTGTTTATTTACTTAATTTTCAGGGGTTTCTGCCGATAGTACCGATAGGGGCATGAGCGCTGAAGAGCCTCCTGCCTACGGATGCCCTCGAAGCAAATCGACAAAAGCATATTATTAAGGCTGCTTCTAAAAATTAGATATTTTTTCTGAAGTCAAGGAAGGGTGGAAATAAAAAGCGCAGCATATATGAAAATATGTGAGCATTTTTATTTACGCGCTGACGCAGAGGTCAGGAAAAAGAGCAATTTTTAGTGGTAGCCTTACAAGGAGCATCCGATGTCCGTGAAGGATGATGTAATAGCCATAGCGAGAGCCGCGAAAGAGGCCTCAATAGGCGTCGCTCGCCTCGATACCGCCGTAAAGAACAGGGCTCTTCAGAAGATGGCCGAAGGGCTTTTGAAGAACGCGGCCTTTTTGAAAGAAGAGAACGCTAAAGACCTCGCCTCCGGCGAGAAAAAGGGCCTTGCCAAGGCTATGCTGGAGCGGCTCGCCCTTACCGACAAGGTTTTGGCCTCGATGGCAGACGGCCTCAAAGAGGTCATGGCCCTCCCTGACCCGGTCGGCGAAGTCACGAAGATGTGGAAGAGGCCCAACGGCCTCATGGTCGGCAAGATGAGGATCCCCATCGGGGTCATAGGCATCATCTTTGAGTCCAGGCCCAATGTCACGGCTGACGCGGCGGGGCTCCGCCTCAAATCAGGAAACGCGGTGATCCTGCGCGGTGGAAGCGAAGCTATCAACTCGAACAACGCTATAGCGAAGATATTGAACCAGGCCTGCGTCGAGGCCGGTGTGCCTGAGAAGGCAGTGCAGGTCATTCCCACGACCGACAGGGATGCCATTCTCGAGATGCTCAAGTTAGAGGAGTTCATAGACCTAATAATACCGAGGGGCGGCGAGGGGCTCATAAGGTTCGTCGTCGAGAACTCGAAGATTCCCGTGATAAAGCACTACAAGGGCGTGTGCCATGTCTTTGTTGACGAGTCGGCTGACATGGATATGGCAGTCGATATCTCTTTTAACGCGAAGGTACAGAGGCCCGGAGTGTGCAACTCGATGGAGACGCTGCTCGTGAATCAGAATATAGCTGCAAGCTTCCTTCCTGCTGTTTACGAGAAGTACAAGGCCGCTGGAGTAGAGCTTCGTGGCTGCGAGAGGACCAGACAGATTTTGAAAGATATAAAGGCGGCCGTGGAAGAGGACTGGTCAGCCGAGTACCTTGACCTCATACTCGCGGTCAAGGTCGTGGACGATATGGACGGCGCCATAGCGCACATAAACAAATACGGGTCGCTGCATACCGAGTCTATCGTGACGAAAGACTATTCCAACTCGCAGAGGTTTTTGCGGGAGGTCAACTCTTCTACAGTCGTGGTAAACGCCTCCACGAGGTTCTCCGACGGGCATCAGCTCGGCCTTGGCGCGGAGATAGGCATATCGACCACAAAGATACACGCCTTCGGCCCCATGGGCCTTGAAGAGCTTACTACCCAGAAGTTCATAATCTACGGGGATGGGCAGATAAGGCAGTAGCGCCCGCCCCAAATGTAATAGAAAATTTAACCTGTTTAGTGTAAAATAAAAGGCAATATTCAGGGGAGTTCCCCGGGGAGCCTTGTATGGGTGTCAAGGGTCGGCTCAAGGACATGAGCCTTGTAGACATAATCCAGATATTCAACGCCGAGCGCAAGACCGTCGCGGTCCATCTCGGCTCGGAGCTGGGTTACGGAAGGTGCTAGATAAAAGACGGCGCGTTAGTCCATGCCGCCTACAGGGAGTTTACCGGCCCTGACGCCTTTTTCCAGCTCCTTGCCTGGCATGACGGCGAATTCGAGGTCGAGCCCGACGCTATCGCGCCGGAGCGGACTATAAACGAATCTCCCGAAGGGCTTATACTCGAAGGCCTGCGCAGGCTTGACGAGGCGCGCGGCAAGGGCAGGGACGCGGGCGGAAATGTTGGCGACCTCGAGTCAATAAGGCTCATGAACAGATTGATAGAGCTCGGAATAATCGAGAAGGCGTAAACCATGGCCGGAGACGTCAAGAACATAGCCATAATAGGGGCGAACAAGGAAGGCTTGAAGCTCCTGCCGGTGCTGTTGGGGGACTCGCGGACGCGGGTGTGCGTCATCGCCGACCCTAACAAAGACGCCATGATATTCAAGCTCAAGGAGCTTGGCTACCGGGTCGCCCCCAACCATAGAATAAACGTCACTACC
>JACPGA010000319.1 GCA_016182705.1 Deltaproteobacteria bacterium | reverse complement strand
GTCGAGGACCACCCCGGCGCCGCCCTTTACCTTCCTGTCGAGGAGGCTTACCGGCCAGGGCTTTACAATATCAAAAAACCGGAAAAGAATAAACACCAATATTGCGTTAAAGGCCGTGAAAGGCAAGAGGAAAATCCCCACGAGGTAGCCGCATATCTCGTCGATAACAATAGATGAAGGGTCGGGCCTTCCGAGAGCGGTTGACGCCCTTCCGGCGATTGGTATGGAGACTATTGTTAAAGCCAGAATCGCCAGGAGCTGCCATAGGGGGGCAAGGCCTGATATGGCCCAGGCCGCGGGTACTCCCCAGAGGGTGCCGAAGGTCCCGGGCATTACCGGAATAAAGCCAATGTACGCTCCGGTAGCCAGAAAAGTGGAGATTTTTCCGGTAATTGACGCTTCCGGGCTGAGCGGCAGGGTCTTCAGAATATGAACCTCCTCATGTTTATGTTGAGGAGTATCCCGGCGGCTATCATCGAGGTTATCAGGAACGAGCCGCCGTAGCTTATGAACGGCAGAGGCACGCCCACGACCGGCATTATTCCTGCGACCATGCCCAGGTTTATGAAGACCTGCCAGAAGAACATGGCGGTTATGCCGAAGGCCACGAGAAAGCCGAACCTGTCCTTTGAGCTGCCAGCGGTATTGATGCCGGAAATTATGAGGGCAAGGAAGAGCCCGAGCACTACCATCGCGCCAATGAGGCCCCATTCTTCGGCCAGGACCGCGAATATGAAGTCGGTATGGTGCTCCGGGAGGAACATGAGTTTGCCCTGCGTGCCTTCCATGAAGCCTTTGCCCAGAAAGCCGCCGGAGCCTATGGCTATCTTGGACTGCATGACATGGTAGCCGGAGCCCAGCGGGTCGCTCTCAGGGCTCATGAAGCTCGTTATCCTCGCCTTCTGGTAGTCCTTCAAAAACATCCAGCCGAACGGGGCCAGCGCCGCGAAAAAGGCACCCAGTCCCATTATAACCCTTGCGCGTATCTTCACGACAAAGGCCATCGACCAGAATATCATCCACAGGATGATGCCGGTGCCGAGGTCCGGCTGCTTGGCTATGAGCAGGAACGGCACTATCATTATGACCGCCGGGACGGCAAGGTCTTTGAGGCCCATTCCCTTGTCTGAGATGAGCTTTTCATTGAAGTATTTGGCGAGCATTATGATGAGCGCGAGCTTGGCGAACTCGGACGGCTGCAGCGTGAAAAAGCCGAGGGATATCCATCTCTTAGCGCCGCTGAAGGAGCTTCCGATGAAAAAGACCGATATGAGCAGGGCGATGGACGACCCATAGATGATGTAAGCGAACCTTTCGAGGTACGAGTAGCTGAATATGATGGCCAGGAGCATCATGCCCGCGCCGATTCCTATCCAGTAAATGTCTTTCGTGTATATCATCGGCATGTGGATATGGGTCGCGCTGTATATGCTCGCGAAGCCTATGCAGATGAGCCCGAGGATGACCGAGAGTATGGCCCAGTCGAAATGCGTGAACAGCCTTCTGTCAATCATGCGCTTCCTCCGGCGCGGGGGCGGGTTTTGGGTTTCCGGTTGATATGGGTATGACTGCCGGGCCGCCCGGGATTGGAGCTGCCGGAGCCGGGGCCGTCTCGATGCCTGCCGCGTCTTCTGCCTTGCTTAAATATGCCTTGAAGAGCTCCCTTGCCACAGGGGCGGCGGCGGAAGCGCCGAAGCCGCCGTGCTCGACTATGACCACGACCGCTATCTGCGGGTCGTCATATGGCGCGAACCCGGCGAACCACGCGTGGTCGCGGATTTTATAGGCGATGGACTCCACGTTCTTTGTCCTTTTTATGAGCTTCGAGACCTGGGCTGTGCCTGTCTTTCCGGCTATCTTCAGGTCAGTTGTCCTGCTGAGGAACCTCGCGGTCCCTCCGTCGTCGTGCGTCACCCCGCGCAGGCCGTCCCGGACATGGTCCATGGTCTTCTCGGAGATACCCAGCTCGCCCCGTTTCTCTACGACAGGCTTGGAGACGCTTTTGCCGTCAGGCGTCGTTACCTCTTCAACGAGAAGGGGCCGCCAGAGCGTCCCGCCGTTAGCGATCGCGGCGTAGGCGTTGAGGAGCTGCAGGGGAGTGGTGAGCATGTAGCCCTGTCCCACAGAAACCGAGATGGTCTCGCCCTCATACCATTTCACGCCGTAAGCTTTTTTCTTCCATTCCGACGAAGGCACCAGGCCCGCTTTTTCGTTATGTATCGGCACACCTGTCTTCGTGCCGAAACCGAACCTCTTCGTGTAGTCGGCAAGCCTGTCTATGCCGAGCTTCAATCCGACCTGGTAGAAGAAGGTGTCGGATGATTCCACAATGGCCCTGTGCACGTTTATGATTCCGTGGCCTTCTTCTTTCCAGTCCCTGTAGGCCCTTCCCGCGAACCAGTAGGACGGGCCGGACATGATCTTCGTGTCGGGCGTTATGACGCCCTCTTCGAGGGCTGCTGCCGCGTGGATGGGCTTAAAGGTCGACGCAGGCGGGTACTGGCCCTGCACGGCCCTGTTGTTCATGACATTGAGGGGGTTTTCGATAAGCTCTTTCCATTCCTCCCTTGAGACGCCGGTTGAAAGGGCGTTGGGGTCGAAGGTAGGCGTGCTCACCATGGCGAGCACCTTTCCAGTCTTCGGGTCCATGGCCACTGCCGCGCCGACCTTGTCTTTCAACGCTATCCAGGCCGCCACCTGCGTCCTGATGTCGATTGTAAGCTTCATGTTGTTGCCGGGATACGGCGGTATCCAGTTCACGACCCTTATCTTGCGCCCCAGCGCGTCGACTTCTATTTCCTTGCCGCCGTCTACTCCGCGCAGGTCCTTTTCATAGTACTTCTCAAGCCCGTATTTGCCCGTGAGGTCTCCGGGCGAATACACGTTGTTTTCGGCTTCGCGTTCCTTGAGTTCTTTTTCGTTTATCTCGCCGAGGTAGCCCAAAAGGTGCGCCGTGGCCTCGCCAAAGACATAAGACCTCTTTGGCGCGACGTCAAGCATTATGCCCGGTATCTCGAACTTGGCGCTCTCGATGCGTACGGTCTCGTCCCAGGAGAGGTCTTCCTTGAGCTTTACGGCCTGGAAAGGCGGCCTCTTCTTCGATTTGTCGAGCCGCTCGTTGATGGTCTCCTCGTCTATTTCGATGAGGGAGGTGAGCATCTGTTTTGTACCGGGCCAGTCTTTTACGTCCTCGGGTATGATGTAAAGGTCAAAGCCGGGGCGGTTGTCGGCTATCTTTATGCCGAGCCTGTCGTATATGACGCCCCTCGGGGCGACCGCTTTTATGAGACGCGTCGCGTTGTTTTCGGAGAGTTCTTTGTAGTAGGCGTGTTCCTTGACCTGCAGATACCAGAACCGGAAAAGGAGGATGAAGAAAGCTGTGCCGATAAGGACAGTTGCCGCGAAGACCCTGCCTTTGAATTCCCTGGGCTCCTTGTCCTTGAAATAGCTGCTGCTCAACTCTCGTTATCCTTGAATTTGCGGGGGGTGACGAGCATTACGAGCCACTGGAGGGCCGAGATGACAGGCGGGGCGAAAAAGCCCGTCACAAGGGCCTGCAGCACGACATGCGTGAAAAAGTACACGTCGACGTTTGAGTACCTGAGTACGTAGTAAGAGGCTGCCCCCTTGACAAGGGCCGCCGCGGCGGCGCCTCCGGCTTTGGCGGCAGGGGATGTGAACTGGACCAGCATCGAAAGCAGGTGCACGCTCAGGAAGATGACGAGCAGGGCAAAGGAGCTCGTGCCTATGACGCCTCCGCTGAAAGCGTCGTCAAGATAGCCGAGCACAAAGGCCAGCACCGCGCCCTCTGTGGAGGCCTTTGTGCTGGCCAGGTAAAAGACCATTATGAGGGTGATGTCGGGCAATGGGAAGGCCGCGAAGAGCGTGCCCTTCAGCGCCAGGTAGATTATCGTAAGGGGGAGAAAAAGAAGAAATTCTTTCATTGCCTGCTTTGTGTGTAGCGACGGTCTTCGACCAGTGGATTCAGTACGGAATTTTAACAAAAATACAGCAGTTTTGAAAGGAAAAAGGAACGGGGGTTTATTCGTTGTAGAAGGAGCGTTCCCTGATGATAAGCACTTCCTCGAGCCTGCCGAGGTCCACGGCTGGCCTGACCTCGACGTGTTTGAAGAAGTTGTCGCCGGATTTTTCGACCCTGGTGACTTCTCCTACGATGAGCCCCTTTGGGAATATGCCTGAAAGGCCGGATGTGATGACCTGGTCGCCGACCTGCACCTCATCGACCTGCCTGACGTATTTCATGACCAGCCCGTCGGTGCCGTTGCCTTCGACTACTCCCTTTACCCTCGACCTTTCTATCATCACGTCGATATTCGATCTCAGGTCGGTCGTCAGAAGGACCCGGGAGCTTGCGCCATTGACCTCTATTATCCTGCCTACTATGCCCCCGAAGGCTATGGCGGCATGGTCTTTTCCTATGCCGTCGGAAGAGCCCTTGTCGATCATGACCGTTCTGGACCAGCGCTCGATGTTGTAGCCGATTATGGACGCGCCGGTTGTGCTGTACGGCAGGGATTGCTTGAACTCGAGAAGAGCCCGGAGCCGCTCGTTCTGTTTGAAATCCTCACCCAGCCTGCGGTTCTCCTCGACAAGCGAGTAAATCGTCTTTTTTAACGATTCGTTCTCTTCATGCACCCCGACGAGGAAAAAATAATCGTTCCAGACACCGGTTATCGAGTCCTGAACGCCGAGCATGAGGCTCTGGACCGGAGTTACGGTGTACGAGAGTATCTCCTTGAGGAGATATCCCCGGGCGTACTCCTTCTTGTCGGTGAGCGCGAGGTGCAGGGAAAACAGCGCGAGCGCCGCCGAGACGATGATTACCTGATATTTTCTGAGAAAAGAGTAGATGTTCCGTTCAGAAGACCGCATTTGGAAATAGAGCCTCGCTCGAGCCTTGGAAACATTCCGGCGGGCTTGCCTCGCTTGAAGCGGCAAGTGTGAAGCTGTTGGAGAAAAAAGATTTAAAAGGCTCCCGCCGCTGTCCGGGCGCGCCAGGGAGCCTGTTCCGTCAATTCGCTATCGTTACTTCACGCAGGAGCTTCATTTCGTCCAGGACCTTGCCGGCGCCCTTGACCACACAGGTGAGGGGGTCTTCGGCGATGGTGACCGGGAGCTGGGTCTCTTCCCTGAGTATGATGTCGATGTTTTTAAGGAGCGCGCCGCCTCCGGCCAGGACTATGCCCTTGTCGACAAGGTCGGCCGCAAGCTCCGGCGGGGTCGTCTCGAGCACGTGCTTTACCGCTTCGATGAGGGCGTTTATAGGCTCGTTCAGGGCTTCCCTTATCTCACCTGATTCTATCTCCAGGGTCGTCGGGATGCCGGTTATGAGGTTCGAGCCTTTGATCTCGAGTTTGTGCGTCCTTTCGTCGGGCATGGGCAGTCCGAGCGTCATCTTTATCATCTCGGCTACGCCCGTTCCTATGGAGAGGTTGTACTTCCTCTTGATGTACTGGACTATGACCTCGTCGAGCTTGTCTCCGCCGACCCTTATGGACTTGGACTGGACTATTCCGGCAAGCGAGATGACTGCTATCTCGGAGGTGCCTCCGCCGATGTCGACTATCATGTTGCCCGAAGGCTCGGTTATGGGCAGGCCTGCGCCTATCGCGGCGGCCATCGGCTCTTCTATAAGGTAGACTTCAGCGGCTCCGGCCGAGTAGGCCGATTCCCTGACGGCCCTCTTCTCGACCTGGGTTATGCCCGAGGGGACTCCTATGATGATGCGGGGCCTG
>JACPGA010000314.1 GCA_016182705.1 Deltaproteobacteria bacterium | reverse complement strand
CGATTCCCAGGACTTGCGCGAAGCCCATATTTACCTGTCAGTCGCGGAGGCGTGCAAGGGCCTTGCTTCCGAAAACAAGGGGATATGGTGGGACCTGTGGAAAGAGTACGAAGGCAAGGCCGTCCGTGCCTATTCGGGTCTGAGGCTTAAATACGATTATTCAGGGGACGGCTCTATAACCGGGGCTGAAGGCGAACTGGCATTCGGCTGCCTGAAGGCGGGCAGGAGATAATGGGCTACGAAACAATATCGGAAATAACCGGGAACATTGAAACTGCCTTGAAGAATGAAGGGCTCAATGTCACCAGGAAGGCGCTCGATTCAAAGGGCTCGCTTCCGGCAGGGCTGATGCCTCTCGCCCAGGTCTCCTATAACGGAGAGTCCTTTGAAAGTCCCTTTGGGGAGCGGCCAAGCTACTCTGAGGCCAGCTTCACGATAAAAATAATTCTACCCGAGCAGCCTGATTGCCCGGCTCTGATTGATGAACAGATGTGGGCGCACCAGGCAAGGCAGGCTTTGACTGACAGCGCGCTCAATAGCGGTGAGCTTGCATTGGCAAAGCCTGTCACCGGCGTAAGGATACCCGGCTTCAGCGTTGAGAGCGACGGCGGGTTTTCAAAGATATCGATGGATGTAAAAGTAAGATACAGGGAATCGTAATCAGGGAGGACGATTGATGTCGACAAACAGGCTCTATCTCGCGATAGGAGAAGAGGCGGTCAGGGGAGTAAAGGAATCAGGGGCCGTCGGTTTCATTCCGCTTCTGAACCCCGCGATACCGAAGATGGAATTCGACGACCGCAGGAGAAAAGAGTTCAGGGGCGAGGAAGCGGCAAAGGGGGATACGGCTGTTGTCCGTATGGGGCAGAGGTGGTCCGCTTCTATTGAGACCCCCTTCTATACGGAGGCAGGCTCGTCGGCTGGACTCGTGGGCACAGTGCTGAAGCATTTTTTCGGCAAGTGCGATTCAGCACAGAACGGAGCCACTGGCCAGTATTATCACATGATGTCGCCTGCCGTAGACCCTTTTTCAGAGGCTAACCTCGGCAACAAGGGGCTTACCCTCAACCTGAATCTGAACGAGGGCGCGTTAATGAAAAACTGGCCCTACGCTGGCGGCAGGGTCAAATCGATAGCCTTTGAGCAGGAAGCGGGCTCAGCGCTCAAGCTTTCCGTTGAGTTGTCCGGCCAGAAGAGGAATGACACCGAAAACGAGATCGGAGGCGCTGAGTTCGCGGCAGAGCCGCTCCGCTGCGATTACAAAAGTTTGAAAATATATACCGGGCCTGTGACAAGGACTGGCACTGCTCCGGCTTTCACGGGTTTTTCATTTGAAGGCGCGACCAGGGTAAAACCTGACAAAGTCAGCATAAAGATGGAGAACGGCATGGAGGACGCCATGCGGCTTTCCGGGGTCGATTACCCTGACAGAACGAGGGTGGGCCAGTACAAGGTCACGGCTGAGATGACAATCGACTGGGAAGACCCGGCAAGTGGCTTTTCATCGGCAGCCGAGTTCAGGAGCTGGCTTGCCTCTCCTGAATCATCGAGCCTGTTTCTGCACTGGGACACAGGCACTCAGGCAGGCACAGGAGCTAACCACGCGCTCTTTATCGACCTCCCCAGGCTCCAGCGCATAGGGGGCGAGCCGGAGTACAGGCTCGACAAAGAGCCGATGATAACTCTCAAGTACGAAGGCCTCTATAGCGCGGGGGCCGGCTACATGGCAGGGGTCATGCTCGTCAACACCGCGTCTGCTGTTTGAAAATTGAATTTAACCGGGAGGACGGATGTCTATAGTCAGCTTCGACAGGGAAAGCATAGTGGACTACATACCTGAGTACGGCGGGAACAGGGAAAGCGCCGACCCGTGCGTCGTGAGCCTCAGGTTTGTGCCGTACTCGAGGGTCCAGGAATATTCGAGGCTTCTGGCCGCGAGGACAAGAGGGGTTGCCGACTCCGTGAAGGTGGCCGAGCTTACCCAGCACGTTCAGAGAAAGCAGTTCGTCGAGAACGTTGAGAACATAAGCGGCTATTTTGTGGGCTCCATGAAGGTCACGAGCCCTGGCGAGTTCTTCGATACCGCGGATACCGACCTGGTGCTCGAGGTCATAAGGGCGATGGAATCAGCCTCAAGGCTCACGGACGGACAGAGAAAAAACTGACAGCGGGCTTCCGTTGGGCGCTGAGGGGCAGCGGGAGCCCGTTTACCTGTTCGAACTGCGCTGAAGCAGACAAAAAAGAGCGCAACTGCTCCAACTACAAGGGACTCTCCGAGGCAGCAAGAGCTGTCGCGGCCTATGACCCGGAGATAAGTGAAGAGCTCAAAGCAAGCGGCTCAGCAAAGGTCATAAGCCACGGAGACCTGAGGCTCTACGAATGCCCCCTCAGTTATATAAGCGAGGAGAGCTTCAGGATGATGAGAACGGTATTCATGATGGAAAGCTCAGGGCGGCTCTATTTTGACGGAGGCCTGGCGGATCAACCCTGCTGGGCCGTGGAGGCCTTTGAGATATATCAGTCAGAAAGGGCGAGATTAGCCGGGGAGAAAAATGGCTGAACGGGATATGTACGAAGGCAGGGCCAGAAGCGCGGCAGCGGCTGCGGAAGAGGGCTTGCAGAGGCTGAGTTCTCTGTCGATAGCTTCTACTGTTAAATATACGACCAGCGTGAGCCGGGCCTTCAATGAAATGAAAAAGGACATTGAAAGGCTTGCCGTTGCCGCAACCGACACCGGCGGCAGTAACAGGGTCGCCAGGCTCAGGGAAGGGCAGGCCCTTTATATGGATGGGCGGGCACGTCACGCCGCTCAGGAGAGGACTTTTGAGGAGGCGCGAGCCGCGGAACTCGATGAACTCGAGAAGACCAGCTGGGCGAGAAGGGCTGGATATGCGGAAGCAGGAGCTTCCCTCATTTCAAACACGCTCCAGAACCTTTTCATCGCTACCGGCAGCAGGCACAGAGCCATGTTCGAGACCATGAAAGCCTTTGCCGTGGCTGAGACAGTAATACAGACCTACAGGGCCGCGCAGGGTGCGTTCGCTTCCCTTGCCCCGATACCGGTTGTGGGCCCAGCCCTTGGAGCGGCGGCGGCGGCTGCCGCCATCGCGGCAGGACTGGCGAGGGTAGAGCAGATAAAAAATACGAGGCCCGAGGGCGCTACCAGCTCCATAGATTCAGGCGGCAGGGCGAACCCGCAGTACTCGGGCGGCTCTCCAGGCGCGTACCCGGCGCCGACAAGGGTCGAGGACGCAAGGCCTTTGCAGTCAATAACGGTGCAGATATACAACCCTCTTTCCGAGCAGAACTGGCAGAAGATCGTGGAAGACAACATCGTGCCGGCCTTGAGGGAAGCCGGTGACAGGAACATCGCCGTGAACATAACGAAAATGGCTTAGCGAGGCAGGTAATGGCAGACTGGGCAAAAATAAAATTCTACTGGAAGTCGTTTTCAGGCTCCCAGGGCTCCGCGCTTGAAGCGAGCTCGACTTTCGAGCGCACAAGCGTATCCAATATCTGCAACATGCTCGAGACGAACCTGTGGCAGGCAGCTGTGGGAATGGGGCCGCATTACATAATGCACGACTCTGGTGAGGGAAACTCCCATGAGGCTGACTATCTCGCGGTTTCAGGTCACAACTTTGCTTCAATTAACGCGCTCGTCAAACTCCAGTATTCAAACGACGGAGAATCGTACCTTGATGCCTTTACGCCGTTTATCCCCGCCTCTGACAGGGCTTTCGTAAAGGAGTTCACGAGCCCCGGGGCTTTCAGGTACTGGAGGCTCGCGCTTGAAGGCACGGTCATAGCCCCGTTTATCTACATAGCGGCGTGGGGATTAAGGACAGAGCTCGATTACGCGAGCGCGTCGTTCGACCCCAACGAGCAGGAGGTCAAGGCCGCTGTCAATCTGAGCAATGGCGGATATCTCGCCGGCGCTCACGCCAAGTATATCGAAAGGTCCATGACAATAAGGTTCGACGACGCGGACGCTGCGCTTTATGGGAAGGTCAAAGAGTGGTGGGAAGGCAGCGGCACAAGGAATTTTTTTGTGGCGTGGGAGAATTCAGGGCACCCTGAAGATGTTTTTCTGATGAGGCCAGAGCCGAGGTTTTCAAACCCGCTCAAATCCGGAGGGGCCGCCAGGGATATAGTGATAGCGCTTACAGGCCGGAAGGAATAAGAAGGAGTCAACATGGCAGACCTGCGGATACAATTCAACGAAGAGATGGTAGGGACCGGGCATCCTGTAAAGGCCGACACTCTCAACCGTCTTTCCCTTGTCGAGCACAACAACGACGGGACGCACAAGTATAACCTGACTGGACGCAAGGAGCTTGACCTGCGCGAGTTTTTGCCCGTTGGTTTTGTAACCAATGGCTCGGTCGATTACTCGGATGAGATACAGGAATGTATTACCAACGGGCAGAGGATATATTTACCCGCCGGGATATGGCTTTGCGAAAACCTGAATGTGAGGGGCTATCGCAATATCAGGGGAGCTGGCCGGGCCAATACCATCCTGAAGATACCCGCCAGCTCGGCAAGCTGGCTCATTAACAGCTCGGACGGGGCCACAGGCGACTGGCTCCCGTACTCATCCATAACCGATCTTTCAATAGACGGCAGCAGCTCAACGACTGCTCTTGGTGGAATTTACGCCAAGTTCGTGACGCAGTGGCTCTTCGAGCGGATCACCATGTACGGTTTCTATAACCCGGCGGCTGTCGGCCTGTGGCTCAATCACGCGTACCAGATTGCAATGCGTGACTGCTACATCCGCATGGGCTCGGCTGGGGCCGGAAAAAAAGGCGAGGCCTGCTTCAAGGTGGGAGCCACGACAGCAGACCCTGTCCATACCACGCACATTACCTATGACAACTGCCTCGCCCAGTACAGCGGCACAGGTTTCCTGCTTGCGGCCATGGGCAACCGGGGCGGCAATATGACCATAAGGGAGTGCGCCGCCGGCAACCACGATTACGGCGTTAGGATACAGGACTTCTACAGGGAGGTCCTGGTTGAGAACTCCCTCATTGAAAACACTTCGATCAACGGCGTAAGGGTAACTACAGCCACTTCGTACAATATCCATAATGTAAGGCTTGAAGAGCTTACCATGTATGAAAACACCACGGCTGTTTTCGCCAACAATGTCGATGGGCTTGGAATGGACAAGCTCAGGCTTGTAGGCGACGACGAAGGCGGGCACACCGCCTTCAACCTTTCCGGCATCAAGAGATTGGAACTCGGGACGTATAACGTCGAGAATACGGCCTACGATACCATTGTGGCCGCCGGCACCGTCGATCCCAGAATGCCGAATCTGGCCCTGGACGACGCCACGCCTTCGGTCGCGGTTGGCGGAAAAAGGCACTCCTTCAAGACTCAATCGGTAAACCCAACGACCATCACTGCGTTTGATGATGGAGTTGTCGGGCAGGAGATAACAGTAATTTTCGCTGATGCTAACACCACGATCGACTTTACTGGGACGAACCTCAAGGGCAACGGCGGCGTGGACTTCGCAGGGGCCGCAGGCGATGTGATGACCGGGATTTTCGACGGAACGAACTGGTACTTTCAGGTCCACGATAACACGCCATGATAGAGCGCGGCGGCACGGCGCCCGTGAAAAGAACGCAAAGCTGTTCATCAAAAGGGGAGTGATTCGATGGGGATGGTCCTAAGCCGCAGATTCCTGGAAGAACTCGGGAGATGCACAAATATTTCCAATGTCGTTGTCGAGTTCGAACTGGACAACGGGCTCGTAAGGTTCGGCTTTCATGGAAGGAACATGCTTCCCCCGTGCCTGTTCAGGGCGGATGGAACTTATCGTGCCGACGGTTACCTGAACCCGGCAGGAAGTGACGAGCTTCCGTTCGTAATCCCGGCGCTCAAAACGGTCTCTTCGCTTCAGAACAGGATAGACGTGCGCTCAGGCTATACCACGAGAGGGCAGTTTACTGTCGTGATCGCCGGAAGAGAAAATTTCTCGGCTCTTGTAAGCGACGAGTACCTGAAGAACAGGCGCGTCAAGCGCAGGGATGGTTTCATAGCTCATGGTTTCACCTGGGTTGATTACGCCTCGACATTCACCGGCAAGGTCCTTGACTGGTCCAGGAAAGGCGATGAGCTTACTGTCGTCATCGCTGATGACTTGAAAGAAGCTTCCGCCAGGATCCCGGCTGAAACCGAGTCGAGGACCGCTTTCATAGAATACAGGTCAATGAACCCGGCGGACATCATGTCTGACATCATCGTATCAAGGCTCGGCGTAGACGCTTCTCTGGTCGATCTCGAGGCCTTTGCCTTGGAAAGGGACAGATGGCTCGGCGCTTGGAAGTTTGACAGGATACTTACGGAACCCCTGGAAGCGAACCAGTTCCTTAACGAGCTGCAGGTTGAGTCAAACTCTTTTATCGTGCATGACGGTGAAAAGATAGGCTTCAAGGTCTTTGCCCCGCCAGTGCCAGGGCAGACGGTCGATGAATGGACTGACAGGACCTTTTTGAAGGACTCTTTCGCGGTGAAGGCAGGCTACAGAGACGGGTTTTGCAACAGGGTGGTCGTTTACTACGATTACGACGAGTCAGGCGGAGACAGGGAAGGGAACTATGAGTCAGCGGTCATAGCTGCTGACGCCGCCTCGCAGAGCGCTTCCCAGTGGAAGGAGACCTGTACCCGGACCATAAAGAGCAAGTGGATAAGATCGCATACATTCATTGAAGAGCCGGGATTGGGCGGGATTAAAGTCTATCACGCGTCAAGGGCTAACGGTGAAGGGACAGGACAGCTCTCGTTCATCAAAGCCTCTTCATCATTGACTTGGACTTCACCGGGAGGGGTGGCCGGAGAGGCCGTGAAGCTTACGCGTGACGGCAAATACCAGGTCTTTGACGCCGATAAAAACAGGTATGTGCGGGTTCTGGTAAACATCGCTTCCCTCCCGGCCGCAAACGCGGCCTCAATAGTGGAAATAAGCGCGATAGGGGGCGGCAACCATGCTTCAACGCTTGCGGGAAAGCTTCTCAACCGGTACAGAGACCCTGTGGCGACGATGAGCTTCGACGTGGATATAAACTGCATGGCAACCAGCTCAAGGTTCATGAAGCCGGCTGACTTGAAAGACCTCACGACGGATGAGGCGTGCGGCAAGGGCGCGGCAAGCTGGCTTAGAAACAGGGTCATGCTGACGTCTGTGCGGCCGGATTTCGCTTCAGGCAGGGTGTCGGTGGAGGGCGTCGAGACAAAGATGTCAAGGCGGTACGGCTTCATAGCCCCTGCCGGGCTGCCTGATTACGAGGGAGCTTCATCGGCCCAGAGAGCATACGGGTACGTGGGGAATGCCTCCAACCTCACTGGCGGGGTGGACGGATATCATATCTGGTAAGGAGAGTTTATGGCAGCGCCAACATTTTCATGGAACGCGATTACTTCAGCGCAGACTGACGCGGAAAGCCCGATCGATACGACTCTCATGGAAGGGGTCAGGCAGAACCTGGTGCACCTCAAAGAGTGGCTTGGTGATAGTTTTACCCCGGCAGTGGACCACGACCATGACGGCATAAACAGCAAGACCGTCGTGCTCGCTGACTCCGTAGTTTCGATCGCCAAGTTGAAAGTCGCAAGGGGAAGCTTCGGTGCTTCAACAGGCGGGAACTATTATATCCCGGTGGCCAGATACTCCCATCTGCCGAGCTTTAACAAGACAGGGTCTGTATATGCCGTCCAGCTGCTCCTTCAGACGCGTCAGCACCTGTCTTCCGGTGGCGAGGTCTGGGAAGTAACCGTCCAGGCGCAGATTGAAAACATCGAATATTTTTGTGTTTACTGGGATTACCACACCAATTAGGAGGCGCAAATATGTATATAGAAGTCCTTCACGATGATGCCGGAGTTATAATGGCCTGCTACTGCGCTGATACGCTCCCCGCGGGGCAGGTTGATGCGATGCTCACGTTTACAGGCATACCTCAGGGTTTGACGCACGCGAGGCTCAATATAGACACGCTTATGGCAGTGGAGATTGAAAACGGGAGCGGCCCGAGGGCCCTCATAGACCCTGTTACCGGTCAGCCCAGGATAGAGGAGATTGACAGGACCAGGTACGTAATGGACAACTTCGAAGTGGACCTTGCCCAGGCCGCCGCCCAGGGGGGCGTGAGCTTTAAAGGCATAAGAAGAAAGGCGTAGGCTATGCCGGAAGTCAAAGAGACGGAACGGGTCGCGGAGCTTATTGCCGAGAAGCTGGCGGCGAGGTTAGGCGCGTGCGCCTTTTCTCCAGCCGAGCAGGAAGCTGTAAAGGACCTTCTGAGGACCAAGAGAAATGCCGTGAGGACTTTCCTGTGGATATGCGGAGCGGTGATGCTCTGGGTGTTGAAGGACGCTTACGTTTATCTGGCCAGCCATCTGGCGCTTAAATAGGAGGACGCGCTTGAAAATTTCGGAGATGCAGAGAAGGTTTCCTTTGCTGGTGGCCGAATTCATAAAGCAGGCGTACGCCGGCGGGTATGAATTGAGCTTCGGCGAAGCATTCAGGACTGAAGAGCAGCAGAGGCTCTATGTGCGCTCCGGCAAGAGCCGCACCATGAACTCTCCTCACATGGACAGGCTCGCGGTGGATTTCAACCTGTTCAAGAATGGCCAATATCTGACCGACGGGAGCCTGTACAGGCCGCTCGGCGAAAAGTGGGAGGCCCTTGGCGGCAGATGGGGCGGCAGGTTTGGTGTAGAGCCAAAGGATTACGTGGCAAAAACAGGCTGGGACGCGAACCATTTCGAATACAGGGAGTGATAATGGAAGACAACGCCATCACGGAAATAAGGAACCTGTCTACAAGCGCGAGGCGACACCTCCAGCATAAGCTCCGGGGCGGGCTCCAGTCAGTCATCTCCTGCATAGAGGAAGGAGCCCTTGACGACGCTTCAAACCGAGTTCTTGATATCGCGGATGAACTGAGGAATATGGGACTTTGAGGTGAACTATGGGAACTCCGATAATAACAGACATACTGGACAGCACGGTAGGCAAGGTAGTGGACAGGCTTACCGACAGGTTCCTTCCGTCTTCGCTGGGCGAAAAGGAAAGGGAGGAACTAAAGCTCGAAGCCCGGCGCATCGCGAGCGAGGAGTACAAGGCCGCGTCAGTTGATTTAAAGAGCGCCCGTGACCTCGCGGCAAAAGAGGCCTGGGCGCAGGCGCCTTCCTGGACCAGGGTCCTGACCGTCACTCACAGGCCGATATGGTCGTACGCCGCGCTTTCCCTGTTTGGCTGGACTGTATTGGCTCCTTATCTGGGCTTTGGGGAGTTTTCGCTCTCTGAGGTCCATAGCGAGATAATGAAGACCGTCATAATTTTCTATTTCGGCGGCAGGTCTCTTGAAAAAACAGCTGAAACGGTCTGGAAAAGGGCTTACAGGCAGTAACTCTCAAAAAATAACTTTCCTGTTTGACACCCCCCGGCAGCCTGCCTATAATAGTATGATAGCGAGGTAGTGATGCCGGGGCTCGGAAAGTCTCTTATAATCATCGGCATAATCATAATAGTAATCGGCCTTTTCGCCGCGTACGGACCGAAAATACCGTATATTGGCAAACTACCGGGGGATATCCACGTAAAAAGGGATAACTTCGTCTTCTATTTTCCGCTCGCCACATCCATAATAATCAGCGTCATTTTGAGTCTGATCCTCTACTTTTTTACAAGACGGTAGTGTTGTAAAAAAGAGAATTCTGCGGCCGTAGTTGCAATAATAACACACTATCAGGATGCCTTTAATAACCAAGTATCCGAATTGAATGAGGATTTATTAATGGCACATTTATTGCTTTATAATGCTGACATGAAGATGCAGCACACCTTGAAAGACATAATAGAGTTCTCAGGGATAGGCCTTCACACCGGCCAACCCGTAAATGTCAGGATAACGCCGTCTGGACCCGACACCGGGATCAGGTTTTACAGGAAAGACCTGCCCGGGAGCCCCTGCATAAAGGCTGTTTCAGCCAACGTAATCTCAACCAGTTACGCGACCACCATAGGCGTCAAGGGCGCGTCCGTCTCCACGATCGAGCATCTCATGGCCGCCTTCTACGGCATGGGCGTGGATAACGCCAACGTCGAGATCGACGGCCCCGAAGTGCCGATAATGGACGGCAGCGCCGTTGATTTCATAGGCATGATAGAGTCTTCAGGCCTCATGGCTCTTCCGGCCCTGAGGCAGTATCTTGTCATAAAGAAGCCGATAAGGGTTTCAGAGGACGACAAGTACATTTTCCTGCTGCCCCCTGACGATATGGAGTTCACGATAGACTACTCCATAGATTTCGCCCATCCGTTCCTCAACAAGCAGTCCTTCGCGAGGCTCTTTTCGCAGGACGTTTTCAGGAAAGAGCTGGGAAGCGCCAGGACATTCGGCTTTTTAAAAGACGTCGAAACCCTGAGGGCCAACGGGCTTGCCAGGGGCGGCTCTCTTGAGAACGCGATAGTAATAAGCGACACAGAGATATTGAACGAGGGCGGTCTTAGGTACCCTGACGAGTTCGTAAGGCATAAGGTGCTTGACATGATGGGCGATATAGCCCTCGTAGGCGCGCCTGTAATAGGCCAGCTCATCGCGTACAGGTCGGGCCATTCGCTCAACCATAAGCTTGCGCAAAAGGTGCTCGACAAGCCGGGCAGGTGGGAACTTACTGATTCCCTGGCTGACAAGGACGTCATGTCTTCAATGCCCGCGCTCCTCGAGAAGCTCGCCACTATTTAGTCCAGCCAACCCATTATCAAAACAGCCCCCTTAGAGGGGCTTTTTTTTTAGACCCTAAACCGCGGTCCCCTGTCCCATTGATTGCAAAAATGCCTGATTTATGTTAATGTTTTTTATGAGCGTTACTTTAAAATAAGCCCTTTTTCATGAGACCCCTCCCTTCAGAGGGGTTTTCCTATTAAAGCAAACAGGTCGATTCAGGAAAAAAGGAAAATACAATAACTTGCCAAGCCCATCGGAAAAGAACGGGACAATAAAAAAACAGGTCAATCTCCCGGATAATAATCTGGCCGTGCGTCTTTTTGGCGACAGGGGAGAGAGCCTCAAGAAAGTCGAAAAAAGACTTGGAGTAGAGCTCAATACCCGCGGCTCTCTCGTGATCATAACTGGCGAGCCTGACAAGGCTGAGCTTGCGGAAAAGCTCATACTCGACCTTTATGAGCTTCTCGAAAAAGGCTACGCCATGTCCACTCATGACCTGGACTATGCCGTGAGGATGGCGCTGGCTGGCAGGGAGATGAAGCTTTCAGATGTCTTCATGGACACGGTATTCGTCTCTTACAGGAAAAAAGTCATCGCGCCAAAGAGCGTGGCACAGAAAAGATATGTTGACGCCATCCGGAGGAACGACATAGTTTTCGGCATAGGCCCCGCCGGGACCGGCAAGACCTATCTTGCCATGGCTATGGCCGTTGCCGCCCTCACCAGCAAGGAAGTCGACAGGATAATACTTACGAGGCCGGCGGTAGAAGCGGGTGAGAAGCTCGGGTATCTGCCCGGCGACCTGGCTGCCAAAGTCGACCCGTATCTGCGGCCCCTGTATGACGCGCTGCATGACATGATAGATTTTGAAAAGGCCCAGAAACTCCTGGAGCGCGGCACCATCGAGGTCGCCCCGCTGGCGTTCATGAGGGGCAGGACCCTGAACGATTCCTTCATCATCCTCGATGAAGCGCAGAACACGACGATAGAGCAGATGAAGATGTTCCTCACGAGGCTGGGTTTCGGCTCAAAAGCCGTTATTACTGGAGACATCACGCAGATAGACCTGCCGCTTGCCAAGCCCTCGGGCCTTGTTGAGGCGCAGAAGATACTCGAGGATGTCGGAGGCATAGACTTTGTGACCTTCTCAGAGACCGACGTCGTCAGGCAT
>JACPGA010000307.1 GCA_016182705.1 Deltaproteobacteria bacterium | reverse complement strand
GCCAGCCGTCTCCGGCAAGGCTGAACCGGGTCTTTCTCATCTCCTCTTTGAGCCTCACAGGGATCTCCATGAGCTCAAAGCCGCACTTTCTGCTGTATATCAATATCTGTGCCTGAAAAAAAGCCCCGGGGTTGTCCATGTACTTTCCGTATTTCATTACCGCCTCTTTGAAGAAAAGTATTGAGCCCTGCGTATCTTTTACGCCGAGGCCGAAAAGCAGGTTATTGAGAAAACAAATAGTACCGGAAAAGAGCGTCCTTGCCAGGGCCCTTTCCACCACCGAGTCCCTGTGCCCCTTCGAGCCGATGACCACGGCGGCGCCCTTTGCCAGCGAAGCTTTTATCGACTCCCCTATCACATCGACTCCGAAGGGCAGGTCAATGGCATAGAACATGAGCATATCGTGCCTTGCGGCCATCGCTGCCGCCTTGATGGCTGTCCCGAGGCCCCGTCCCTCTATGGTGAGGCGCCTTATCCTGCGGTTTTTATCAGCGAGCTTCTGCGCGATATTTTCGGAAGCGTCCACGCAGCCGTTACACGCGAGTATTATCTCGTAATCAAGGCCCTTGATGGAAGAGAGATACCTGTCGAGGACCAAAGCGTTCGTCTCGAGTATTGGCTCTTCGTTGTGTACCGGTATGATGAGTGAAAAACCTGTCATGCCCCTGCCCCCCTGAGCCGTTTGATCTCCATGAGCCTGCCCCTTGCCCCGTCAAAGCCCGGGTCTATCCCGAGAGCGGCCCTGAACTCGAATTCAGCCTCGTCTATCATCGATTGCCCCAGGAAAATAACTCCGAGATTGTAATGGGCATCAGCGCTCGGAGCAAGAGAAGCCGCCCGGCGGTAGTGTTCGACCGCCTCCTTCAGATCCCCGGCATTGTGGCTTGCCCATGCGTAATTGTAATGCGCGTTAGGCGAATTCGGGGCTCTTCTGGCCGCGTCGGCCCACAGCGTATGATCGCTTCTCCAGACCTGGCTTCGTGAAATCGAACCAGCGGCCCAGGCCACAAGGAGGGCCGAAGCCACTACTATTGAAGCCTTTGCCGCCTTTTTGTCAAGCACAGATGCGACCGAGGCCAGGACTATGGCAAGCCCGGCCGAAGGCAGGTAAAGGTATCTGTCGGCCATCGCCGAACTCGAAAGCGCGGGCACATACAGGACCGGCAGAAGCGGGATTGCCATCATGGAAAGGCCAACTAACATGGCTGGCCTTCTTCTTGAAAAAAACAAAGCAGCGGAAAAAGCCAGTACGAATGCCGCCCCCGCGATGACCCGCGCGTCAAGGAAAGAGCGCGCGGGATGGAATTCGTAAATGGCGCTGAGGTTCACCGGAAGGGCGAGCTTGGCAAAATAAGCGGCGACAAGCGGGAATATGTTTATGAAGGCTTCAATGGTAGACAGGTCTGCCTGCTTATGGTGCATGACGCCGCCTATGGCGTTAAAACGCATCAAGGCGTAGACAAATCCCGCGGCGATAAAAAAAGCGTAGGCCTTCCATCTGTCACGAAGTAATAATCTGTTTTTGGAATAGTCGTAAATGAATATGATGAGCGCAAGAGCAGCCGCCGTCTCCTTGAACAGGAGGGCAACAAGGAAAAATGGCGCGCTCAAAACGCCTGAAGCCCGCCTGAGGTACAGGTTCAATCCGGCGAGCGCGAAGAGCGTGAAAAAAAGCTCTGTCGAGGCTGAAACCCAGTTCACGACCTCGGTGTTTATCGTGTGCAGGCCAAAGGCAAGGCCCGCTAAAAGCGGCAAAAAGACGCTGCCTCGCCCCTCTTTTCCAAGAAGGTTCGCCGCGACGAAGAAAACAAACACGGCGTTGACCGCGTGCGCCAGGATATTTACAAGGTGGAAATAAAACGGCGTCAACCCGAAGGCAAGGTACTCGGCCATATACAGCATGTACAACATCGGCCTGTAGGTGTTTGAAATGGCATCGGTCGGGCTGAAGGCGGATGTCGAAGACGAGAAGATGTCGCCGGTGAACGCGGTGTCCTTTACCCAGGGATTGCCGACAAGGTACTTGTGGTCGTCGTAGACAAAGCCGTTGCTCAAGGAACAAGCCCATACCGCGATGACTATGACCGCTACAGCAGCTGCCGCGAGCGACTTTTTCGTCACAGGCCGCCCCCCAGCTTCACAAGCTCGGCCCTTGCCTCGGCCATGCCGGGCTTTAATCTCAACGCCTCGCTGAACGCCAGGGCTGCCCTTCTCCTGTCCCCTTCCCTGGCGTATACCCTGCCGAGGTTATAAAGCGCGTCAGCGCTGGCCGGGTTCATCCTTATGACCGCGCTGAAATGGAGCGCCGCCCTTTCGAGATCGCCCCTGTCCATGAGCGCGGCGCCGAGGTTGTAATGGGCATCCTCGTAATCCGGTTTTCCCGTTATCGCCTTCTCATAGGAGCTTATGGCCTTATCGAGCTCGCCCCCTGAATGGTAGAGCATGGCAAGATTGTAATAGCCAGCCGGGTCGGGCTTTCTCCTCAAGGCTTCGGTGAAATGTCGCTCTGCTTTTTCCTTCTCACCCCTGTCGCGGTATATGAGGCCGAGGTTGTAATGGGCCTTGTCCTTTTCAGGGGCGAGCCTCAGGTCTTCGTTGTAATGCTCTATCGCCTTATCCAGCTCGCCTGCCCTGTGATAGGCCCACGCGAGGTTGTATCTCACCCTCTCCTTGGCAGGGCTTTTCGCCACGGCGTCTTCATAGAGCGTGACCTCGCTGTTCCATACGCCGTTTCTCATGTACGCCGAAACCGAAAGCGGCAACACCAGAAGAACGCATGCCGCGGCCAGAGTCCTTCCGGCGTTTTCTGCCCTTGAAAATCTCCCGGCTATGAAAAACACTGCCGCGCTGGCAACGATTGCGGCCCCCGCCGCTGGCAGGTAGAGCCTGTGCTCGAAGATCAAATCCTTTATGGGTACGATAGAGGATTCTACGGAGATAGTTATGAAAAACCAGAGCGTCCCTGCCGAAATCAAAGCAAGGTACGCGCCCCCTCCCTTGAGGAAACGGAAAAAGAGGTAGACGGCCCCGAAAAAAAGGACACAGATGAAAACGAAGGAGGCCAGCACCTCAGGCACGAGGATGGAATGGAACATCTGGTAGTCGTATTCTATGTTCTGGCCCACAGGCAGGACAAGGAGCCTCAGGTAGGTCATTATCACCCTGAACTGGGTAACAAGATAATCGTGCCTTGATATGTCACGGAGGTCCTTGAGCTGAAGGTCCATCACCTCCCCGCCAATTGCCGAGCCTGTCCCCGGGCCGAACAGTATCCAGGGGATGACTGCCATGGCCAGCATGAAAGGCACAAGCCTTATAAGCCTCGGCAGGAGGGGCCCCTTGAAAAAAGCGAACTCGACGCAGAGCATGACGAAGGGCAGGGTGAAGCTTATCTCTTTCGTGACCTGCGCGGCGTAGGCCGATAAAAGGGCGACAATGTAAAAGGCCGCCTTCGCTCCGAAGGATTTCCCATCATTGGCCCTGTACTTGAGATACGCCGTAAGCGCGAGCAGGTAAAGCAGCGTCGCAAGGGAGGCGAACCTCTGGGTAATGTACGTCACGGCTTCGGTCTGCACAGGGTGGGCTATGAAAAGGAGCGCTGCCAGAAGCGCGATATGGAAGGCCGGCAGGTCCCTTTCAGCGAGCCTCGGCGAGCGGATAAGAGACATGGCCAGGAGGTAGACCAGCACGCCGTTTATTATGTGTATTGAAAGGTTTACGATGTGATAACCGGCAACGTTCAGGCCGCCTGCCAGATAGTTCAAGGCAAAGGTAAGATAAGTGAGATACCTCGTGCCGTGCGGCGGAAAGAAGCTCTCAAGTCCGTGAGTGCGGCAGTAATCGATGACATAAAGATAGTCATCGAACTGGAAAGAGGCCGTAACCGTATTTGAATAAACCGCCGCCGCCAGCAACGCGCAAATGGCCGCGGCTACGGGGGTACTACCGGTGTGGGTCCATCGGGAGGTCGTCATTTATGGAGTCCATTCAAGACCCTG
>JACPGA010000310.1 GCA_016182705.1 Deltaproteobacteria bacterium | reverse complement strand
TTCACGTTGCCGGTTATGACGGCGGCTATAAGGGGGGTTTTTCCCACGGCACCTGTCTTCATCCGGACTGACCCGGCCCTGCCGGAAGATTTTTTCATAAGCGCCGCGGGTTTCGGGGAATTTTCGACAATATACCTTGTACTTAAACAGGCCTCAAAAGTCAAGGAAAGACTTGGAAAGGGGGCGGCGTGTTTACTTAAAATTATTTAATAAAACGGTTCTTGAAAATTAATGTTCTTGATGCATAATGGTTTTGCGAGTGGTTGAACCTTTTCTCTCCTTTCTACAATAGATGTTTATAGCTTGAACTCAGGGGGTGCCACGGGGTATAATTCCGGAGAGCACCCTCGTGTTTTGCTTTTGAGACGCATGGGATGATTACCCGCGCTTTTGGGATGGCGGGTGACGCAAGCGGATGAAGGCGGAAAGCCAGGCGCTTTGAACAGCGGCTTGCCGCGAATAACTTCAAAAGCCGTTTGCGCTGGACCTTCATATCGTACTTTCAAGAGGTGTGGAATGGGTGGAGTCGGAGCGATAGTTGGCGTATTCCTGTTGTTTTCACTTGCTCTGTCATGGGTATCCGGAGATAAGGAAAAAACGCGCCTTGAAGACGCGATCAAAGAAAAATCAACGGTCGAGCAGAAGCTCGAGACCGACCTTACCCATGCCAAATCAAAGTCAGCCAAGGACGCCGAGGCCTTCAAGGAGCTGGAAGACAAGCTCAAGGCCGAGCTGAACGAGAAGAAAAAGCTTGAGCGCGCGCTGGCCTTCGAGGAAAGGCAGAGAAGGGTAGCCGAGAAAGAAGGCATGACGGTCGATCTCGAGAAAGAGCGCGAGAAGATGAGGGCTGAAATAGAGTCAAAGACCCGTCAGGAAATATCCGAGCTCGAGGCGAAGCTCGTCGCTGTGCAGGAGGCAAAGGCCCGCAGCGAAGCCGAGATGAAGCTTAAAATAGAGGAAGAGGCCAGAAAGAGGGCTGAGGAAGCCTGGACACAGGCTGAACTCGCGAGGTCAAAGGCTGAGGAAGCGAACGCGAAGAGCCTTGACCTGGAAAAAAAGCTCGCCACGCTTGAAAAGGCCGGCCAGTCAATGCAGGCTTCCATAAAAGAACAGGAAGCAGCGCGCAAGGCTGCGGAGACGAAGCTCGTGGCCGAGACCGAGGCGAGAGAAGACCTCGAGGCAAGGCTTGCCGAGGCTGAACAGTCGCTTGTGGCCGCCAGGTCCACCATGGACAGCGTCAAGGAGGTCACCGTTTCCCAGGCCGGGCTTGCCAGCCCCGCTGAAGTTGAAGTAGCCAGGCAGGAAGCGGCCGCCGCAAAAGCTGAGGCCGCTTCGGCAGCCCTTATAATAGCGGAGCTTGAAAAGTCCAGGGACGAGGCCCGCAAAAAGGTCTCCGAGAGCACAGGGGCGATAGCCAGTCTTGAAAAACAGATAGCGATGCTCAACAGCGAGCGCGAACTTATAAAGAAAGAAGCTGCCGAGAGGGCAATTGTCAGCGCTTCTCTCAGAAGCGACCTTGACTCGGCAAAAGCCCAGGAAGCTGCCCTTAGAAAAGAACTGGAAGCAAGGCCCATAATAATGAACCCCGGCCTCATGGCGAGCAAGGCCGAGGAAAGGGATGAGCTTTCAAAAAGAGTAGCCGATCTCGAAGGCAAGCTTACGCTGGCCGAAGAGTCCAGAAGAAAGCTTGAAGAATCTTCCAAGTCCGAGCTGGACTCGCTGAAGACGCGCACCGAGGAGCTTCTGGCCCGGAACAAGGACCTGGAGGGCCAGTTGAGGGATACCAATGGCTCTCTTGCCAGGGCTGAAGCGGCAAGCGAGATGGCCAAAGACCTCATTGCCAAGAACACCGAACTCGAGCAGAAGCTCAAGGAAGCAGGCCTCGTAAACCTTCAGGGCAAGGCCGCGAGTTATGTGGCCCAGAAGCTCATAGAGAAGAATACCGAGCTGGAGATGAGGGTCAAGCAGGCTGAACTGGCTCTCGTGCAGTCCGAGGCCGCCAGGGGCCAGGCTGAATCGGTAGCCAGGCAGAACCGCGAGCTTGTCTCAAAGCTCAGGGATGCCGAAGTAACGCTCGCCAGGACCCAGGCCACCGCGCCCCTTATCGAAACACTCAGCCAGAGGAACGCTGAGCTGGAGACGAGGATAAAGGCGACCAACGAGGCGCTTGCGCAGGCAGACGCGGCCAGGTTCATGGTAGAGGAGCTTGACGCCAAGAACAAGGAGCTCGAAAAGAAGCTTGTGGCGGAAGCTGCCAGGCAGGGCGTAGACCCCAAGGCCCTCGAAGAGTTCAAGGCAGCCAGGCTGGAGATAGACGCCAAACTCAAGCAGGCGGCGCAGATGAGAAGTTCTCTTGAAGCGCGTCTTCGTGACGCGGAGCTGGCGAAGTCGGCCGGAGAGGCCGCGATAAATGAGATGAGCGTCGCGGGAGAGGCGACAAAAGCCAGGCTCGAACAGGAGACTGTGGCCAGAGCCGCCCTTGAGGCCCAGCTCCGGGAGGCCCAGTTGGCCATGAAGTCCGGGGATTCATCCATAAAGGCCATTCAGTCCGCTAAGCAGGAGATGGAAGCCAGGCTCGCGGAGGAAAGGGAGTCCAGGCGCGTGCTTGAGGCAAGGCTCCATGACGTCGAGACTTCTGAAGGCGCCAGCAAGGCGGCTGTAAAGGAACTTCAGGACACCCTGAAGGAGACCGAAGAGAAGCTGACGAACGAGACAAACTCCAGGAAGGAGCTCGAAGCCGAGATAACAAGGCTCAGCAGGGAGACGGATATCCTTAGAAAGGCGGGCCTGGACCTGGCGAGCATGTCAGACCTCCAGCGCCAGTTCGCCACCCTCAAGATCAAGATATCCGAAAAGCTCAAGAGCGGAGAGATCGAGCCGGCTGACGTCATAAAATTCATGAAAGTCGACGACGTCCTCGGCTTCTATGTCGTGAAAAAGGGAGACACTCTCTGGAAGATCGCGAAAAAAGGGGAAGTTTACGGCAACGCTTATATGTGGCCGCTCCTTTACAGGTATAATATCACGAGGATGAGGAACCCGGACAAGATAGAGCCTGAGGACATCCTTATCGTCATAAAAGACGCGGGCTTGAGGGAGACCAGGGACGCCATACGCAAGGCAAAGAGCAGGGGCGACTGGAGAAAGTGGACGGACGGCGACCGTAAGACCTGGATAGAGAACTGGGTAAATTAAAGTAACCGGCATACGCGCTGAAAAGGGGGAGGCATCAAGCCTCCCCCTTTTTTTTATTTCAGCTCCATGCCCGCCAACCCGATAAATTTATTAAGTATTGGAATATACATGGTAAATCGTTATAATGGGTCTGCTGGTTCCGGAGAACATCTTGGCTTACATAATAGTTTCTTTCATAATAATCGCCGTAATAATCCTTATCGTACTTACCCTTATCGCCGTTATCGCAAGGCGTTTGTACATGGAAAGAAGGTACAGGCGCCTCGATTATGAAAGGGAAAGATATTCAGTCCTTCTTGCCATACTGGAGTCCGGGAGAAGCATAGAAGCTCCGGACGAGTACAGGCACCGGCCTGGTTCGCCAGCGTGGATAGCTGTAGAGGAGAACCTTTTCAAAGCTTTTGACTCGGACCATGGAAGAAGTGAAGCGGCCCGTCTTTTCGACGCTCTCGGATACACCAGTCATTATATTGACACGATAGAGTCTGGCGGCAGGTGGGCTCAGGCCATGGCTGCCGAACGGCTCGGCTATATGAGATGCGCCCGGGCCCTGCCTCTGCTCGTCAAGTCCCTTGAGAGCAGGAATACCGACTTGAAGCTCATGGTCATACATGCACTTGGCCTTATTGGAGATGCTTCTGTCCTGCCCATCATGATGAAGCTGCTTAGGAGCTCCATATTAATAGATGAAGAGATCTCAAGAAAGGTGCTCATCTCTTCCATTGTCTCATTCGGCGCGGAAGCGGTAAGGGCGCTTGTCGCCGAGCTTGCCGACCCTGACTGGCGCATTCGGGCGGTTTGCCTTGACCTGCTCGTGGAGATAGGAGGGGCGAATCTATCCCCTTTATTCATGAAGATGCTGGATGACCCTGAGCAGGAGGTAAGGGCAAAGGCCGCAAAGGGCCTCGGCAGGATACGGTGCGTTGACTCAGTGCCCAGGTTAGAGTTCGCGCTGGCAGACCAGTACTGGGTAGTTCGCCTGCACGCGGCCCGGGCTCTGGGCCTCATGAGAGAGGAGCGCAGCGTGAGCGCCCTTACGGAAAAACTCACTGACAAAAACTGGCAGGTCAGAAGGGCTGCCGCCGAAGCCCTTGGCGCCATCGGCGGGAGCGCTTATCACGAGCTCCTCAAAGTCTACATCGATTCGACCGACCAGTACGCGAGGGACCAGGCGTTTTTTGAGCTTGGCGAAAGGGGGGTGGCAGGCGCCCTTCTTTCCATGCTGCATGAGGGAGAGAATAACTATTTACTTCTAAAAGATATCCCTCCTACCGGCGATAAGGGTGGGATAGGGCGTGAGGTCGTAAGGGAGATGCTGCTGTTCCTGACGACCCTCAGTAAAGAAACTCTTGGACAGGCGTTGATGGCCCTTCTGAAGATAGAAAATAATGGCCATGATGCCAAAGAAGCTTTCAGCTCAATGGAAAGATTCAAGGATTTCGGGAGGGATTCATGGGGGAATGCCGTCCATGATTGATCGGGTTTAAGATGCACTTTACAGTAATATTCTGGTTCAATCTGCTCGTGCTCGCATATTATTTCGCGGCAAACGGAGTATATCTCGTCCTGCTGATTTTTGCCTCGGGCACGATAGTGAACCACCTTTCGAGGCTCGAGTACGGCAGGTATCAGAGGTCTATCCATCCGTCAGTAGCCCCGCCAATAAGCGTCATAGTAGCCGCCTATAACGAGGAATCGAATATAGTCGATTCCGTAAGGTCGCTCCTCAAGCTCAACTACCCTGATTTCGAGATAATAGTCGTGAACGACGGCTCAAGCGACGGTACGGTCGCGCGCCTCATAGAGGGTTTCGGGCTCAAGAGGACCAATGTCATCTATAGGCATGACCTTGCGACCGCGACCGTAAACGGGTTTTATCTCACCCCGGAGGAGCCCAGGCTCATTGTCGTTGACAAGTCCCATGCCGGAAAATCCGATTCGCTCAATGTTGGAATAAACGTATCCAGGGCTCCTTACTTCTGCTCGGTGGACGCCGATTCGATCCTGGAGGACAGCGCGCTTTTACGGCTGATGAGGCCGATCCTCGAGTCCCCGGAGCTTGTGAAGGCAACGGGCGGCATCGTTAGGCTCGTGAACGGGTCTATCGTATCCAATGGCCACCTTGTGAAAATAAAGCTTCCAAAGGACAGTCTCTCCCTTCTACAGGTAGTCGAGTATATAAGGAGTTTTCTTTTCGGCAGGGCTGGCCTGAGCGCTGTCAATTCGCTGCTTGTCATCTCAGGCACTTTCTCGATGTTTCATAAAAAAACTGTCCTGGAGGCCGGTGGCTACAGGACTTCCACCGTTACAGAGGATATGGAGCTGGTCGTAAGGCTCCATAAGCACCTGATAGATAAAAAGCAGAAGTACCGTATAACCTTTGTGCCGGACCCGATCTGCTGGACAGAGGCCCCCAAAGACCTGGCCACGCTCGCAAAACAGCGCAGGAGATGGCATCTTGGGCTCGCTGAGTCGATATACGCGTACAGGTCCATGCTTTTTAATCCGAAGTACGGCAGGATAGGCTTGTTCGCGCTGCCATACCAATTTCTGGTAGAACTCCTTGGGCCTGTGATAGAGGTTGTGGGTTATTTTGTCGTAGTCATCTCTTTCGCGCTCGGCATAGTGGACAGGCAGTTCTTCATGCTGTTCCTGTTCATGGCCATTCTGATAGGGGTTTTCTTTTCAATCGCGGCGGTGCTGCTCGAAGAGATATCCTACAGGAGGTATCCTAAGCTAAGGGACACTTTCATCCTTCTGTTCTATGGGGTGGTTGAGAATTTCGGGTATCGTCAGCTCCTTGCCGTATGGAGGACCCAGGCTGTCCTGAAGTTTATCTTCTCAAGGGACAGAAAATGGGAAGTCGTGAAGAAAAAAGGTTTTTCCGCGCCAGCCGAAGGGAGTCATTAATATGAGAATACAAGCTATGAAGATTCTGTATTTCGCGGCTGTGTTGAGCCTCATGCCAGTGGCGGCATCGGCCTCTGAAGATACCGGGGGCGAGACTCCGGAGCTGGCTGCCTGGAGCACGGGCGAGAGCCTCTCCAGCGCCGATGCGCTCGCTAAAGCTGGTGAGCTTGACCGGGCTATCGCTATCCTTGAGAGATTTCTCGCTCAAAACCCCGCGAACACCGAAGGGCAGCTTCTATACGCAAGGACGCTTTCGTGGAAGGGCGAATATGAAAAGGCTATTGTTGTATATGGCGAGGTCATCCAAAGGGAGCCTCAGAACGCCGAGGCTCTTGCCGGGTACGCCCGGGTGCTCTCCTGGAAGGGGGAGTATGAACGGTCTGTCGAGGCGTACAGGCGCTCTCTCGATGTAAACCCCGAGTCGGTTGAAACGAGGACGGGCCTTGCCAGGACCCTCTGGTGGAAGGGGGAGGCGGATGATGCCTTAAAGGAGCTTTCAATCATACTTTCGAAAGAGCCGGGCAACGCCGAGGCCCTTGCCCTTGAGAAGGGGCTCCGGCAGGATAAAGGGCCTCACGCGAAGGCCGTTTATCTGAACGCCTCTGATTCGGACCGCAACAGGATTAAGTCGTATCAGGCGTCTTTTGTAGATACTTTCGGCCTTCCGGGCCACAGGTTCGAGTTTGGCTATAAGCGTTTTGAAACTTCGCTCCCCGGCAGGAGCGCGACCGCCAGCTTCCTTGACCTGAAAGACTCAATAAAGGTCATGGGCAGGGCCGTGGTGACGCCGAGAATATCACTTGTCTCCCTCGACTCCAGCACTAACGACACTGTCTATCTTACGGAAGGGCTCAGTTTCAATATGCCGCTGGCAAAGGGCACTGCGATGACTGCAGCGTACAGCCGCTATCCGCTGGTAGATACCGCAAGGCTTATCGAGAATAATATAAGAGTAAGGGAAGCGGCCCTGGCCTTGACCCACGAGGCAAGGGGGGCAACGTTGAGCGCGTCGGCGTTGAGCGCGTCCTATTCTGACGGCAATTCAAGGTACGACCTAACGGGCGGCATCGCGGTGAATTTGTTTAAGGTGCCGCGCGTCATAGCCGGAATCGTGTCCGAGTACAGGGATTTCTCCGAACGGACGGCAAACGGGTATTTCAACCCGCCGAACATATTCTCGAACAGCGTATATGCCGACGCATCAGGCAGGGTGTGGCAAAAGTTCATCTACAGGGCAAAGGCGGCCGTTGGCACGCAGAGCTATCAGGGGAAAACAGAGTACGCGACATCATTCCAGGCCGGGCTTGAATGGGAGGCCTCAAGAGACCTTTCGTTAGAGGCAGGTTATAAATACAGCAGGTCCGCGCTTGAAAGCGCCTCCGGCTTCAGGTTCGAGGAGTTCAGGGCCGGCGTCAATTATCTTTTCTGAGGTGTATGATGAGCACTGAAAAAAAGCTGAGGCTCTTAACGGCCGCATTTGTAATGCTGGTCGTATACGGGGTGTTCAACCTCTTTCAGCCGGACGTCTTCCCAATGAGTTTCGTAAGAGGTAAGGTGAGGGAGGCGGCCCCGGGCGTGCTTGTGGGGCCGTACCCGACAGAGGCCGAGTTGAAGATTCTCGCGAGAAACGGCGTGGTCGAGGTGATAAGCCTTATGGACCCTGAAAGTGCGGTCGAGTCCGCTCTGGTCGCTGAGGAGAAAAAACTTGTCTCTTTGCAAGGGCTCAGGTTCCAGAACTATCCGATGGACTTTCAGGACCTGAACGGGAAAAGGAGCGCGGCAGGGCTGGCGCAAGCAATTGAAAGGCTGTCGAAAAGGGGCGGCGAGAAATTTTATGTGCATTGCTATCTGGGCCGCCACAGGGTGGGCATGGTCGAGGCCGCCCTGAAAAAGAGCGCTCCGGCGCAGGCGCTTTAACCCATCTCTTCTTCTATCTTCTCAACCGCCCTTGCCGCTTCAAGCATGGCTTTTCGTGAAGGGGCGGCCCTGTCGAGGGCCAAAACCAGGCAGTATTCTTCCTTTATGGCCAGTATGGCAATCTTGGCGGTATCGGTGGATATGGTTATCGAGCTGACTTTCCCGCCGCAGCCGGAAGCGGCTTCGTTCGCGGCGTCGAGCACGATCTCGTAATGCGCGCCGATGAGTTCCATATCGAGGTCCGCCGATTTTGACCAGGAGGCGACTATCTCGCCATCCTTGTCCATCATCACGGCCCCGTTAGCGTTAGCCTTCTCAGAGAGGCTTTTCAGTATTTCAGTAAAGATCATAAATGCTCAAGCCGCTCAGAACTTGAGCGTTATCATCTTCGAGACGCCCGGCTCCTGCATGGTGATGCCGTACAGGGCGTCTGCCATTTCCATGGTCTT
>JACPGA010000313.1 GCA_016182705.1 Deltaproteobacteria bacterium | reverse complement strand
GAAGGCGAAAAAGGGAGAGCATTTCCCGGCCCTCACCATGGAGCAGAGGCAGGAGTGGTTGAGGCAATACCACCCCGACTACAAGAACGACGGCAGGCGGGCGGTAGAGGTCGGCGTCAACAAGGGCACCGTGTACCCGGAAGAGGTCTCGACCCTTCTTGAGTCTAAAAGCCGTCTCAACACCAGGTGCGTCGACCTTTCAAAGGCTGATTACGAGACAGACCTCCTTGTCATAGGCGCGGGCGGCGCAGGCACTGCCGCGGCTCTTGCCGCCCAGGAACAGGGCTTGAAGGTCCTTATTTCCACCAAGCTCCGCCACGGCGATTCAAACACCGTCATGGCTGAGGGCGGCATACAGGGCGCTGACCAGGAAGGTGACTCCCCATATTTCCATTACCTTGATGTCATTGGCGGCGGACATTTCTCCAACCAGCCGGGCCTTGTGGCCGCGCTCACCAATGACGCGCCCCTTATAATCCACTGGCTGGAAAGCCTTGGCATGATGTTCGACAAGAAGCCGGACGGCAGGATGCTCGTTCGCCACGGCGGCGGCACCTCCAGGAAAAGGATGCACTCGGCTGGCGACATGACCGGCGCCGAGATAATGAGGGTCGTAAGGGACGAGGCCAGGAACAGGGCCAATGACATAAAGGTGCTGGAGTTCACCCCGGCGGTCGAGCTCATACTGGATGAGAAGGGCAACTGTGCCGGAGCGGTCCTGTATAACCTCGAGACAAAGGAATATTATGTAGTCAAGGCCAAGTCCGTCCTCATAGCAACTGGCGGCTTCGGCAGGCTCCACATACAGGGCTTCCCCACGACCAACCACTACGGCGCGACGGCTGACGGCGTAGTCATGGCCTACAGGGCAGGCGTTTCCCTTCAGGACCTCGACTCGACCCAGTATCACCCGACAGGGGCCATATACCCCGAGCAGAACGTCGGACTTCTCATAACCGAGAAGGTAAGGGGCCTTGGCGCGCAGCTCCTCAATACCGAGGGCGAGCAGTTCTGCTTCCCTCTGGAGCCCAGGGACGTTGAATCGGCCTGCGTCATAAGGGAGTGCATGGACATAGGCAAGGGCATCCTCACCCCGACCGGAAGGCACGGCGTGTGGCTGGATTCCCCGATGATAGACATGATACACGGCGAAGGCACCGTAAGAAAAGAGCTGCCGGCCAAGTACATACAGTTCAAGCGCTACGACATAGACATAAGCAAGGTCCCGATGCTCATATATCCCACGCTCCATTACCAGAACGGCGGGATACTCATAAACGAATGGTCAGAGACGACCGTGAAGGGCCTTTACAGCGCCGGAGAGGTCGCCGGAGGCGTCCACGGCAGGAACAGGCTCATGGGCAACTCGCTTCTCGATGTGCTGGTCTTCGGCAGAAGGGCGGGCCTCAAGGCCGCCGAGTACGTGAAGACGGCGAAGCTCGGAAGCAAGCTTTCGCTGGCGCATGTGGAAAAGTTCAACAAGGAACTGGACAAGGCTGGCATAGACAACGGAATCGAGAGCCCGCTCCTGCTTCCGGACTATGCGCCGGAGCATGTGAAGGCGAGGCAGATCAGCTAACCAGGCTGTTGAAAAAAGTCCTGAATTTGTCATTCTGAGGAGCCGAAGGCGACAAAGAATCTCGTATCTTGTATTTGCTCCGGAGATTCTTTGCTACGCTCAGAATGACAGACAAAAAGCAATCAGTTAGAATTACATGGCGCGGACCAGTTCAAAGCGGTCCGGACTTAAACCGGGCATGCCCCGTTTAAGCCGTTTTTAAATATGATCATCTTGCCCTTATTCGGGCGCGCTCACAAAATATTGGAAACCCTTGCATTTGCCTGTTCCGGGCAGGTGCAGGGGTGTTTCATTTTAAAGGTTTAAATAAAAATCTCTGGAGGTCGGTTTAATGAACATCCACGAGTACCAGGCAAAGCAGATACTGGCCAAGTACGGCGTGAGCGTGCCAAAGGGCAAGATCGCATTCACCCCGGCGGAGGCTGAGGAAGCTTCCCGCGATTTCCTCGCGGAAGCCGGAAGCGTCTGCGTGGTCAAGGCCCAGATTCACGCTGGCGGCAGGGGCAAGGCGGGAGGCGTGAAGCTCGCCAAGTCCAGGGAAGAGGCAGGCAATATCGCGAGAGAACTCCTCGGAAAGGTGCTTGTCACACACCAGACCGGACCTGCGGGAAAGGAAGTAAAGAAGGTCTATGTCGAGGAAGGCTGCCAGATAGCGAGGGAGCTGTATGTAGGCCTCGTCGTTGACAGGTCCACGCAGAGGGTCGTCATGATGGCCTCGACAGAAGGCGGCGTTGAAATAGAAGAGGTCGCCGCAAAGACCCCTGAGAAGATATTAAAAGAGTTCATCGACCCGGCCGTGGGGCTCATACCTTTTCAGGGCAGGAAGCTCGCCTTCGGGCTCGGCATTGACAAGTCTCTCGTTAACAAGGCCGTGCAGTTCATGACCGGCCTGTACAACGCGTTCGTAGCATCGGATGCCTCGATGGCCGAGATAAACCCGCTCGTCGTGACAAAGGGCGGCGACATAATCGCCCTTGACGCCAAGATGTCTTTTGACGACAACGCGCTTTTCAGGCACAAGGATATTGAGGAGATGAGGGACCTTGACGAGGAAGACCCGAAAGAGGTCGCGGCCTCAAGGTTCAACCTTAACTATGTAACCCTTGACGGCAACATAGGCTGCATGGTCAACGGCGCTGGCCTGGCCATGGCGACGATGGACATGATAAAGCTTTCCGGCGGCAACCCGGCAAACTTCCTCGATGTGGGCGGCGGGGCTAATAAAGAACAGGTCACGGCGGCCTTCAAGCTCATCACCTCCGACCCGAACGTCAAGGGCGTGCTTGTCAACATATTCGGCGGCATAATGAGGTGCGACATCATAGCTGAAGGCATAATAGCCGCGGCCAAGGATGTGGGCCTCAAGGTACCCCTTGTTGTAAGGCTACAGG
>JACPGA010000312.1 GCA_016182705.1 Deltaproteobacteria bacterium | reverse complement strand
TCACGGTCGTGGGCCCGAAAACAGGAGTTTACAACAGCAAGCACGGCTACCCGTTAGAGGCAAAGGCGGCTGCCAGCGAAGTAAGAGCCGACGCTTTCGGGGGCCTCATTATCCCCGGAGGGCAAGCGCCTGACAGGATGAGGATAAACAGCCACATGGTGACGCTCGTCAGAGACGCGGTCAACAAGGGACTGGTTGTCGGGGCCATATGCCACGGCGCGCAAATGCTTATCGAAGCTGACGTGCTGAAAGGGAGGAAGGCAACCTGTTATATCTCGGTGAAAACAGACCTTGTAAACGCAGGCGGCATATACTCGAACGAGCCGGTCGTGGTCGATGGAAAGCTCGTGACTTCACGACATCCGGGAGACCTGCCGTTTTTCTGCAAAGAGCTCACCGGGATGCTCGGTTAAGTGAGAGCCTTGCTTTCACGCCTGGGTACCGTGAACTTCTCGCCCGCGAATTGCAGCTCTGGCGATGGTTTCCCGATAAGGTAGCCCTGGGCAAAGTCAACGCCGAAAGCCTTAAGGAGATCGAGGCTTTCTTCATTCTCGACGAATTCCGCGGTCGACTTTATCTTGAGCCCCTTGGCCAGATCCGTGATGGCCTTTACGAATACCTGGTCATTGGAGTTCTCGTGGAGCTTTCTTATGAACGAGCCGTCTATCTTGATGAAATCTACCTGCAGCTCCTTCAGATAAGTAAAAGACGTGAAGCCCACTCCGAAGTCATCCAAAGAGAAATGGCAGCCCAGCTCCTTTAGCGACCTTACGAACTTAGTCGCCTTGTCAAGGTCGCTTATGGCAGCCGTTTCGGTTATCTCGAAAACGAGGAATTTCGGGTCGGCACCAGTTTCTATTATCCCGGCCTTTACATAGTCAAGCAGTTCCGAGTCCCCGAGGTCTTTTCCTGAAAGGTTCATGGCGAAGCTCAGGAGAATGCCTTTTTTCATCATCCTCGCCTGTGTTTCCATCGCCTTCTTTATTATCATCCTGTCGATAAGGCCAACGATGCCGAACCTTTCGGCAATGTCGATGAAAGCCCCGGGCAGAAGAACCTTGCCGTCAGAGTCGATAAGCCTGGCAAGCGCCTCGTAGTGGTGAACCGTTCCTGTATTAAGGTCAAGGAGCGGCTGGAACCATGGCGTAAAGCGGTTCTCCTTCAAGCCATGTAATATCCTCTCCCTCCACGCAAGCCTTGAGTGCATTTTTTCGAGGTCCTGGTCCTCAGCGCGATAGCTGTGTACCTTGTTTCTGCCGAGCTCCTTTGCCCTGTACATGGCGGCGTCCGCTTTCGTGAGGAGGTCTTTTACGTTGGTTCCATGCCCGGGAAGGGCCGCAAGCCCAAGGCTTATCGTAAGACTGCTCGACGCCTCGCTGAAGTAGAAGTCTTCGACAGCTTTTCTTATTTCCTCGGCCACTTCCATGCCCTCGGACTCGGTGAGCCCGGGCAGGTATATGGCGAACTCGTCACCGCTCAACCTGGAAAGAAGAGGTTCGCCGTCAAATGAGGCAGGGGCCTTGCTGTATATATTCTTCAGCGCTCCTTCGAGCACCTTCGCTATTCTCCTTAAGTACTCATCTCCAGCGCCATGGCCGAAGGTGTCGTTAAGTAGTTTGAACTGGTCCATGTCTATGAGGAACATGACGGCCCTTCTGTCGCGCCCGGACAACATATTCGTCCATTCCTCGACAAGTTCTATGAACCGCGACCGGTTGATAAGGCACGTCAGCTCATCGTAGTTGGCCAGGTATTTTATCCGCTCTTCTGACATCATCTTGCCGGTCACATCCTCCTGGACAGCGAGGAAATTCGTGATCTCTCCCTGCTCGTTCCTGATGGGAGTGATGACGGAAGCCGCCCAGTAATAACCGCCCGACTTGTTCCTGTTCTTGATGGTGCTCCTCCAGGTCTGCCCTGAAAGTATGGTCTTCCACATCTCCTGGTACTGGGAGTTCGTCACTTCTCCGGATGAAAGTATCCGCGGGCTCTGGCCGATGGCGTCTTCCTTTGAGTAGCCTGTCACCTGCTCGAATGTGGGGTTGACGTACTCAATAGTGCCGTGGCTGTCGGTTATGAAGACAAGATTGACGCTGTGCTCGATTACGGCCGAAAGCTTCTTGAGCTCGAATTCCGATTTCTTCCTCTCTGTTACGTCCTGAACGGTCCCGATCATTCGCACCGGCTTGCCGTCCGGGCCGAGTATGAGGTCAGCGGTTTCGTGAACTATCTTTTCCTCGCCGCCCGGCAGAACTATCCTGTGGTCTATGGCGTAGGACTTCCCGTTATAGAACGCCTGCTGGACCGAGTGCTCGACGAACTCCCTGTCTCCGGGGTGAACGAATTTCAGGAAAGCCTCATAAGTGACGCTGAACTGGTTTTGCTCCAGGCCAAAGATGCGGTATATCTCGTCAGACCACCAGAGCCTGTCGTTGACGACGTCCCAGTCCCAGCTTCCCGTCTGCGTTATTCTCTGGGCCCTCGCAAGGCGCTCTTCGCTTTCCTTCAGCGCCAGCTCCATCTTCTTGCGCTCGGTTATGTCGGTCAGGAAACCGCAGACCGCGTAAGGCCTGCCTGCCGAATTCAGCAAAGGGAACTTGATGGAGATGTAAGTGTGTACCCCTTGCTCCCGGGTTATGGCTTCCTCGAATTTCATGGCGGATGTGGCGTGCATTACCTGAACGTCGCTGGCCCTGAACCTGTCGGCCATGTCAGCGGGGAACAGGTCGTAATCGGTCCTGCTCATGAAGCTTTCACAGCCCAGCTTGAATATCCCGGCATACCCGTGGTTCACGAATATGTACCTGCCGTCGAGGTCCTTCATATAAACGATGGCAGAGGAGTTATCCAGTATGGATTTAAGCCTTTCATCGCTTTCAGTCAGAGCCGAATTGCGCTCGCTTATCTGGGAGGCCATGGTGTTGAATGTCTCGGCAAGCCAGCCTATCTCATCCGTTCCCTTCACAGGGACACGTGTGGCGTAATCTCCTTCCGATATCCTGAGCGCTGCCAGAGACAGTCCCTTCAGCTGGGCGACTATGGTCCTGTAGAATATGAAAAGAAGGGCGGAGATAAGAAACGTCACGGCTATGGCCGCTATGACGGCGTTCCTGCCTATGGCCGCGACAGGCTGGAGGGCCTCGCTTGAATCTATCTCTACGAGAAGCGTCCAGTTGAGGCTGGGCAGGCACATGGAGGCTCCCGCGACCTTAACGCCTCTGTAATCCGTGTAAAACCCGGTTATCTCCTGCCTGCGCTCAATGCACGCCCTGACTGGTTCTGTTTCCACCTTTTGATTCAAAACAGCGTTCTTGATGAACTTTGAGCCTGTTATCATCAGGCTGTCCTTGTTCACGATATAGGCTTCAAGCGTGCGCCTCGGCCCCGGCCCCGCGGTAATAGCCCCAAGCTCTTTTGTGAATTCTCCGCTAAGGACGTTTTCAAGCTCCGGGAGCAGGATGAAATTGGTCACGACCCCTATAAAGACGCCATTATGGTCTTTCACCGGCGCCGAAACCGCCAGCTCGGGCACACCTTTTATCCCGTGTCGCATCTCTATAAGGCTGGATGAATCTTTCGTGGAGGTGAAAACCGGATTGGAAGAGAAGTCCCTGCCGTGAAGCCCGGGGTCAGTAGAAGCCACTACGCTGCCCTTTGACGAGATTACCGCTATGGCGTGTATCTGGCTGTCAATTGGAAGCTTGTTCCTGAGGAGGTGCTCTGAAAGTTCTCTGGAGGAGGCGGCCCCGCTCCTGAGGACGGAGATGATGGAACCGTCCGTGGCGAAGTCAACGGTACGGCGCCTGGCCATTTCAAGGAACTGATATACCTGTCCCTCGAAACCGTCGGATATGAGAGAAAGGTCCTCAAGCAGGTGCTTTTCAAGAAGATCACGGTTCTTCCCATAGCTTATAACGAAAGTAATAAGTATAGGCAGCAGGATAAGGACTGTGGCCGCCAGGGCCTTTTTCAGAAGAGAGAATTTGATTTTGCGCACTTTAAAAACCTTGACCGGGAATATGAAAGGTAGGCCTGTACGTTTTCAGGGGTGAGGGAACCAGAAGTACTTCAGCCCGGCTTTGCTTAAATATAACCATAACCTCTGGAAAAAGCAAACCTTTTTACCCTGTATTCTTATCGGCTTCCAGGATGTTTTCCTGAACCTGTTTTTCCGGGTTGACTTCTTTACTTTATAATGGCATAGATATGTGCAGATTTAGAGCGGACGGACGCGCCCATTTTTTTTGGGAGAGAAGGCTGATGAAAGGGGTTTACCTCTTTTTGTCGGCCTTTTTTTGTGCCCGGAATCAGGCGTTTCACTAATAAAACAGACAGACAGAAGTAAAAAAGGGGGAGTTTCATGAGTTCGCTTACAGCTTCATGGGTCGGTTATGTCAGCGTTGCCGCGTTTATCCTGGCGTACGCGCTTGTGATTTTTGAGGAAAAGCTCCACCTCAGGAAATCCAAGCCGGTTATATTGATAGGCTGCCTCATGTGGGCCCTTGTGGCAGGTTACGAGGCCTCTTTCGGAGGGGGGCATGCCGAAGAGCACGTAAAGCACATGATAGGCGAGATAGCAGAGCTGTTCTTCTTCGTCCTGGTGGCGATGACCTACATCAACACCCTTCAGGAAAGGATGGTCTTTGATTCGCTCAAGTCCTGGCTTCTAAAAAAGGGGTTCGGGTTCAGGCAGCTGTTCTGGATTACCGGCATCATAACATTCTTCCTTTCCGCTGTTGCCGACAACTTAACCAGCGCGCTTCTCATGGCGACTGTCGTGGCCGCGGTCAGCTCCAACAGGGCCTTCGTGGTTCCGGCGTTCATCAATATAATAATAGCCGCCAACGCGGGAGGAGCGTGGAGCCCCTTCGGAGACATCACGACACTCATGGTCTGGACAGCCGGCAGGGTAAGCACCCTGGAATTCATGTACATCTTCATCCCGTCTGTCATCAACTGGTTCATCCCGGCATTCATCATGTTCTTCTTCCTGCCAAAGGGGAGGCCTGAGGGCTCGACAGAGTCCATAAAGATGAAGCCCGGAGCCAAGAGGGTCATATTTCTTGGCTTCCTCACCATAGCGACAGCTGTAAGCTTCCATCAGTTCCTTCACCTGCCCCCGTTCCTCGGCATGATGACCGGTCTGGGCTTCCTGATGTTCATGGGCTATTACCTGAAGAAAACGAACAGCAATAACGCCAGCCACTCTGAGGTGTCCGAGAGCTTCAATATTTTCAGAAAAGTCGAGAAAGCCGAGTTCGACACCCTCTTTTTCTTCTTCGGCATCATCACCGCAGTAGGCGCGCTCCAGTACATAGGCTACCTGGCGCTCCTCAGCACGAACCTGTACGGCGGGTTTGGGCCAACAAACGCTAATATAGCCGTAGGCGTCATCTCGGCAATCATAGACAACATTCCGGTCATGTACGCCGTCCTGCAGATGAACCCGGCTATGGGGCTTGACGAGTGGCTCCTCGTAACGCTTACGGCAGGCACCGGCGGAAGCCTTCTATCCATCGGCTCTGCCGCCGGGGTGGCCGTCATGGGCGTCCGCCGCGACCTGTACACTTTCATGTCCCATCTCAAGTGGACGCCTGTCGTCGCTCTTGGCTATATCGGCAGCATTGTCGCGTGGTGGTTTGTCGTAAAGGGAATGAGCCACTGACAACTGTTTTTAGAACCGGCAAATCATGAGCTGCCCTCACAGGGGCAATCCGGGAAGGGGAGGGCTGTTGACGGGCATCCTCCTGTAGAGGCCCAAGCCTTCCCGGAGAAAAGAAAAAAGCCGCAGGCATCTTTGCCTGCGGCTTTTTTCTTTGGTTGCTCAAAAAAACCATCTGCTTCTTTAATTCAAAGCTCGCCAGAGGAAAAAGAAAAGCCGCGGCATAAATCCCCGCGGCTTTTCCAGTAGATGTCTGTTTTTTCTCCTGCTGCTCAATCCCTCTTCTTCGGCCTTTTCCCAGCTTCGAGCACCTTTTTACGGAGCCTTATCGACTGGGGAGTCACTTCGACCAGCTCGTCATCCTGTATGAACTCGAGCGCCTGCTCAAGGGTCATCTGGCGGGGCGGGAACAGGAACATGGAGTCATCAGAACCCGAGGCCCTCATGTTCGTGAGCTTCTTTTCCTTAACGACATTGACGTCCATGTCGTTGTCCCTCGAGTTCTCGCCGATGAGCATGCCTTCGTAAACAGGCGTGCTTTCCTTTGTAAAGAGGGTGCCTCTGGGCTGGATGCCGAAGAGCGCGTATATGGTGGTCACTCCAGACCTGTCGGATACAAGCACGCCGTTCTGCCTCTTGGAGATGGTGCCGTGCCACGGCTCGTAGCCGTCAAACAGGTGGTTCAGGAGGCCGGTGCCTTTAGTATCGGTGAGGAACTGGGACCTGAAGCCGATAAGGCCTCTGGAAGGTATCCTGAACTCGAGCCTTACCCTGCCGTGGCCGTTGTTCTGCATCTTGAGCATCTTGCCCTTGCGGCCGCCGACCTGCTGGGTGACGACGCCGATGAACTCTTCGGGTATGTCTATTACGAGTTGTTCCATCGGCTCATGCAGCGCGCCGTCTATCGTCTTTGTAATGGTCTCAGGCATGGAGACTGAAAGCTCGTAGCCTTCCCTTCTCATCATCTCGATGATGATGGCGAGCTGGAGTTCGCCGCGGCCCATGACCTTGAATGCGTCTGCCTTTTCAAAATGGACCCTTATGGAAACGTTATAGAGGAGCTCCTTTTCGAGGCGTTCGCGCAGGTTCCTGGAGGTGACGAACTTTCCTTCTTTTCCGGCGAAAGGCGAAGTGTTTGCGGAAAAGACCATTGATATGGTCGGTTCGTCGACGGTTATCCTGGGAAGAGCCACAGGCGTTTCAGCCGAGGTAATGGTATCTCCGATGGAGATGCCTTCCATGCCGGCCAGCGCGACTATCTCGCCGACAGAAGCCTCTTCAACAGCTGCCCGCTCAAGCCCCTGGAATACGAACAGGGCCGTTGTCTTTGTCTTTACGATTTTGCCATCGATGTGCACCATGGCGACGTTGTCCGCGTTCTTGATCGTGCCGGCGAATACCCTGCCGACGGCGAGGCGGCCTACGTAATCGTTATAGTCTATATTCGTGACGAGCACCTGGAGAATGGCTTCAGAGTCGCCCTTCGGGGCCGGTACAGTCTTAATGATAAGTTCGAAAAGTGGCTTCAGGTCAGCGCCCTCAACGGCCAGATCGACCGTGGCGGTGCCTTTCTTGGCGTTGGTGTAGACTATCGGGAACTCGAGCTGGTCTTCGTTAGCGTCGAGATCGATGAAAAGGTCGTATACCTCGTTTATGACTTCCTGGATCCTCGCGTCAGGCCTGTCGATCTTGTTTATGACGATGATAGGGACCAACTCGAGCTCAAGGGCCTTCTTGAGGACGAACCTGGTCTGCGGGAGCGGGCCCTCCGAGGCATCGACCAGCAGAAGGACGCCGTCGACCATCTTGAGGGTCCTTTCGACTTCTCCGCCGAAGTCGGCGTGCCCCGGGGTGTCGACGATGTTGATCTTGACGTCATTGTACTTCACGGACGTGTTCTTGGCCATGATGGTGATTCCGCGCTCGCGCTCGAGGTCGATGTTGTCCATGACCCTGTCCTGGACCTTCTCGTTTGTGCGGAAAGTGCCTGCCTGTTTGAGCATGGCGTCGACAAGTGTCGTCTTGCCGTGGTCGACGTGGGCGATAATTGCGATGTTCCTGAGGTTCAGCATAGTCTTCCTTCTGTAAAATGTGAAAAGTTTTATGGAATCCGTTATTATACAGCAGCTTAAAGGGGCGTGTAAAGAAGAAAGTAGGGGATGGGTGAGAGGGTATTGCGGAAGGGTGCGTCGAACTTTAGTAAAATAAGCGACCTCGTTTTTGATGACGCGTAAAACAGGTTCATAGTCAAAAGACCATGTAACACGGTTGTCGCCGCTCTTTGTAACAGGGCTGTCG
>JACPGA010000034.1 GCA_016182705.1 Deltaproteobacteria bacterium | reverse complement strand
GCCGCTGGACAAGCCGGAGAGGAGGTAAAGGGCCGTCTTTGCGACGTCTTCCTGCGTGACGTTCCTTCTGAGCGGGGCCTTCTGCTCGACCATGTCCAGTATCGACTTGAAGCCTGATATGCCCATGGCGGCCAGCGTTTTTATCGGGCCTGCGGATATCGTGTTTATCCTTATGCCCTTTGGCCCCAGGTCGGCGGCCAGATACATGGCCGAGCACTCCAGGGCGGCCTTGGCCACGCCCATTACATTGTAATTCGATACGACCTTCTGGCTGCCGTAGTAGGTCAAGGCAACGATAGAGCCGGCCCGTCCTTCCATGAGCGGGGCCGCGCCCCTTGCCAGCGCCACGAGCGAATACGCGCTCACGTCGAGGGCGAGAGCGAAACCTTCCCTCGAGGTAGTCAGGAATTCGCCCTTCAGTTCTTCTTTTTTCGCGAAGGCCAGCGAGTGGACGAGGGCGTCGAGCCCGCCCCATTCGTTTTTAAGAGTATTGAAAACCGCGTCAATCTGGCCGTCAACGGTCACGTCGCAGGGGAGTATTATTTTCGAGCCCAATGATTCGGCCAGCGGCCTTACCCTGGACTCAAGCGCCTCTCCGACATAAGTAAAAGCCAGTTCCATTCCTTCATTATGTAATGCCTGCGCTATAGCCCAGGCGATGCTCCTTTCATTTGCTACCCCGAATATGATGCCTTTTTTCCCTTCGAGCATTCCCATTCCCAAACCTCCTTCGTAACCATAATGCTGCGTTTTTGTGAATAAAAGCGGAATCTTTCTTCTAACATTAAACAGGGCGGGTTTCAACATCAAACGGCTTTTTGATTTGGGTTGCCGCTCCGGCACATTTAGGTTCTACAAGCTCCTTGCCGACAGGACCGAAAAGAAGGAGGTCAAGGCGATTTTCAAGAAGCTCGCCGAGGACGAGAAAAAGCACTTGAAGGTGATAGAGACCATGTTTTTCCCTGAGGCCGGTTTTACCGAGCAGATTACGGAAGAGGAGATAGAGATAGAGGACTACCTGGAGCGCGAGGGCAGGGCCGACCTCTTTACCAGGAGGATAAACATCGACGACCTCGTGGCCTCGATAGACACTCAGAAAAAGGCGCTCATGGTCGCCCTCGACACTGAAAAACACTCGGTCCACTTTTTCGAGCACCTTTCTAAAAGGTCGAGCACCGAAGAGGGCAGACGCATCTACAGAGAGCTCGTTGAGGAAGAGATGAGCCATGTTAGCCAGATAGAGGCCATGCTGGCTGATTGATTGCAATTAGACGGCCTCTGGAGTTATAATCGCAAGTATGTCAGAACTAAGGCTCAATGTAGTCACGCGCGAGTGGGTCATAATCGCCACCGACCGCGCCAAACGCCCCAGCGATTTCAAAAACAACAAGGAAAAGAGACACCTTCCCCATTATCTTTCCACCTGCCCGTTCTGTCCGGGAAATGAGCGCAAGACACCTCTTGAGCTATTCAGGGTCCCTGACGGCGAGAACTGGAAGATAAGGGTCGTCTCGAACAAGTTCCCCGCTCTTTCTTCCTCCGGCGAAAAGGTAAGGCACGAGGACGGGGGGCTCAGGAGAACGGTTTCAGGCGTGGGTTTTCACGAGGTCATAATAGAGACCCCCGCCCACGACCTTACTACAGGCCTTCTTGATGCCGCCCAGCTCGAGGATCTCATCAGGACATACAAGGCCCGCTTCATAGCGGCCAACAACGACAACAGGATAGAACACGCCATAATCTTCAAGAACCACGGAGAGGGCGCTGGCACTTCACTTGCGCACTCGCATTCACAGATGATAGCCACTCCGATTGTCCCTATACAGTTCAGGGACAGGGTGCAGGCGGCCCTGCATTACTTCGATAACACGGGCGAGTACATCATCTGCGTGGTATCAAAAAAGGACAGGGAAGACGGCTCCAGGATACTCCTCGACACCGAGCACTTCGTGACGCTCATACCCTACGCCGCGCTTTCTCCTTTCCATACATGGCTTTTCCCGAAGAGGCACTCCGCCTCATTTTCCTCTATAAACGAAGAAGAGATAAAAGACCTCGCGAGACACCTCAAGACCATCCTTTCAAAATTCCACTACGGCCTCGACGATCCGGATTATAATTATGTTATAAAGTCTTCCAGGCCCCGGGACGACGGCAACGATTACTGTCACTGGTACATCGGCATCATACCCAGGCTTACTCAGGCAGCCGGCTTTGAGATCGGAAGCGGAATGTTCATAAATTCGAGCCTGCCGGAGAAGAACGCCGAGTTTTTGAGAGCTGTTAAAACAGAATAGTTTTTCCCCGGAAAGGAACGGCATGGCCGAATACAGGAATCCCGCGCCCACGGTCGATATAATAATCGAAACCAAAGGAGGGATAGTCCTCATTGAGAGGAAGAACGACCCTCCCGGCTGGGCGCTTCCAGGCGGGTTTGTCGATTACGGCGAGACCCTCGAACAGGCGGCCGCAAGGGAAGCCGAAGAGGAGACAACGCTATTGGTGCGGCTCAAGTGCCAGCTGCACGCCTATTCCGAGCCTTCAAGGGACCCGAGAAAGCACACGCTTACAGTCGTTTTCGTCGCCGAGGCATCAGGTATTCCAGAGGCGAAGGACGACGCAAAGGGCTCGGGCGTATTCACGGAAAAGAACCTTCCTTCTCCGATCGCCTTTGACCACGCGAAGATACTCGCCGACTATTTCAGGTGGAAGCGGGAAGGGTGGGGTGTCTTCGATATCAAAGACGCATAACCTCATACCTTGGGAGGTCATAATGAGACTTAAAAGGCTTGCGCCGCTTTTCGCGGCATTTATTTTTTTAACGGCTTCAAGCTGGGGGGACGGTGCCAGAAGGTTTTTAGACCTCAAGGACCTCTCCGGCGGTGGCGCTTCGGGCGAGGTTTCGATAGAGCCGTTTCAGTCCAGGATGCCCAGGCTCAGGACCATTGGAATTACATTTTACGGCCTGAAGCCAAGCTCTGTCTACTCGGTCTGGTACGCTGACGAGAAGGGGCAGCGGTCGCCAGCCGGAGTTGACACCAACCACTTCACTACCGACGCCGGCGGCAAGGGGCGCTATGTCACTTCCGCCTACGAAGATGTTCTGGATGACTGGCGGTACATAGATGTCATGCTCCACCCGGACGGCAACCCTAAAAATACAGGCGGCATGACGCCAGCCCTGCGGGGCGACCTCGTCTACGGGACGCATTCGTAGGCTGTCATTGCGAGGAGCGCGCTTTGCGCGACGAAGCAATCTGAAGCTCTTAATGGGAGTGGGAAAGCAGGGGAAAGAGATTTCACCCTCCCCTTAATCCCCTCCCATCCGAGGGAGGGGAAGTTCAGCGACTTACGGTGACAACTTCAGCGGCATAAAAAAAGCCAGGGGGTTTGCCCCTGGCTTTTTGCGTTTCTGGTTTCCTGTTGACTATTGCTCCAGCTTTTCCTTGAGGAGCTTGTTTATTACCTGCGGGTTTGCCTTGCCTTTCGTGGCCTTCATTATCTCGCCGACGAAAAAGCCCATCACTGTCGTTTTCCCGGCCTTGAACTTGGCTACGTTGTCAGGGTTGTTCTTTACGATCTCCTCGACTATCTTCGCGAGCTCGCCCTCGTCCGATATCTGAGAGAGGCCCTTTGCCTTCACGATATCGGAGGCCACCTTGCCTGTCTTGTACATCTCTTCGAAGACTTCCTTGGCCATCTTGCCGCTTATCTGTCCGCCCTTGACCATCTTTATTATATC
>JACPGA010000304.1 GCA_016182705.1 Deltaproteobacteria bacterium | reverse complement strand
TCAATAGTGGTGTTCATCATCGTGGTCTTTCAGCAGGACATAAGAAGGGCGCTCGTGCAAATGGGCAAGCCCTTCAGCACAAGGGACACCATGACAGCCGGAGGGGCGTTAGATGAGATATTGCGGGCAGTCTCCTTCATGTCCAAGAAAAAAATCGGCGCCCTCATTGTCCTTGAGCGCTCAATGGACCTGAGCGACTTCCTGGAAGACCAGCTCGGTATCGAGCTGGACGCGAAGGTTTCCAAAGAACTCCTTCTTTCCATCTTCAATTCAGCCTCTCCCATACATGACGGCGCGGTCATCGTAAGGAGGGGCAGGGTCTTCAAGGCGGGGTGCATACTCCACTTGACTGAAAAGGAACTTTCCAAGTCCATGGGCACGAGGCACAGGGCGGCCATAGGACTTGCCGAGGAGACCGACGCGGCGATAATCGTCGTCTCGGAGGAGACGGGCGGCATAACGCTCGTGGTCGAGGACGGACTTTTCGCTGACATCGGAGCGGACAGGCTCGCCTCTGACCTGAAGCAGCTCTTTGCCTACAAAGGGTATCCGAGGAAGGACATATTCCAGCGGGGGGCGCCCGGCAGATGAGGGAGTTTTTTACCTCCAACCTGAGGCTCAAGGCAATGGCCCTGGCGTTCGCCGTGGCCCTGTGGTTTTTCGTGGCTGGCCAGTCAAGGACCGAAGTCGGCTTTCTCGTGCCCGTAGGCCTCAAGGGCATCCCGAAAGACATGGTGATGACGAGCGTCCCGCCTGACGAGATAGAAGTGAGGGTCACAGGGCCGAGGCTGTTCATCAGCAACCTTTCACCGGCACAGATAGCGGCCGAGCTCGACCTCAGCGCGGCCAAAGAGGGGCTGAACGCCTATAAGATACAGACGAAGGACATCGCTACCCCGATGGGCATCGAGGTCCTCCGGTTTCGCCCCAATTCGCTAGAGGTGAAACTCGAGAGGGTTTCAAAGGCCGACCTGCCGGTAAGGGCAAGGGTAGTTGGAAGGCCCGCGCCAGGGTACAGGGTGACGGACGTGCAGGTTTTCCCGAAGTACATCACTGTCAGCGGCACGAAAAAAGAGATAAGGGAAATCGGAGCGGTCTTCACGAAACCTCTGGACATAACGGGCATGGACTCGTCCACGAGCCTGTCTGTCCAGCTTGACACAGCCGGGTCCGAATTCAGGAGCATCAGCGCTGAAAGAGTCGAAGTCAAGGTCACTATCAGGAAGGAGAAGCAGGGATGACATCGAAGAAAAAGCTTTTCGGCACCGACGGAGTAAGGGGAGTGGCGAATATAGAGCCAATGACCTCAGAGATGGCCCTGCAGCTCGGGCGCGCCATAGCGTACATATTCAAAAAAGAGAACCGCAGGCACCGTATAGTCATAGGCAAGGACACCAGGCTTTCGGGCTACATGCTGGAGAGCGCCATGATGGCCGGCATATGCTCGATGGGCGTCGATACCGTCATCGTAGGGCCCCTGCCAACGCCGGGAATCGCTTTCATCACATCCAGCATGAGGGCCGACGCTGGCGTGGTCATCTCGGCCTCACACAACGCCTATCAGGATAACGGCATAAAATTTTTCTCGAGGGACGGCTTGAAGCTGCCGGACGAACTCGAACTTCAGATAGAAAAGTTCATATTCGAGAACCACGACCCGAGCCACAGGCCCACGGCAAGCGAAGTCGGCAAGGCCTACAGGGTAGACGACGCCATCGGCAGGTACGTCGTGTTCGCCAAGAACACTTTTCCAAAGGAGCTTACCCTTGACGGGCTCAAGATAGCCGTCGACTGCGCCAATGGGGCGGCCTACAAGGTGGCCCCGGCCGTCTTCTATGAACTCGGGGCCGAGGTAATACCAATATCGGTCAAGCCCAACGGCGAGAACATCAACCACGAGTGCGGGGCGCTTTATCCTGAAAAGGTCGCGGCTGCCGTGCGCGAGTCAGGGGCCCACGTCGGGTTTGCCCTCGATGGCGATGGCGACAGGTGCATGCTTGTCGACGAGAAGGGCAATGTCCTGGACGGCGACTATATACTCGCGATATGCGCAGTGGCCATGATGAAGGAAGGCTCGCTCAAAAAGAACACGGTGGTCTCGACCATCATGAGCAACTCCGGGTTCGAGGCGGCCATTAACTCCGCCGGAGGCCGGGTCATAAGGACCGGCGTCGGCGACAGGTATGTGGTCGAAGAGATGCTCAGGGGCGGCTACAACCTCTGCGGCGAGCAGTCTGGCCACATAATCTTTCTCGACCATACCACGACCGGGGACGGCATCATCTCGGCCCTGCAGATATTGAAGCATATGATTATGGAAGGCAAGCCCTTGTCAGAGCTTTCAAAGGTGATGACGACCTTCCCGCAGATACTCCTGAACGTCAAGGTGAAGCAGAAAAAGGACCTGGGCGCGCTCCCGTCGGTCGCGAAGGCGTTGAAGGGCGTGGAAGACAAGCTCAAGGGCCGTGGCCGCGCTTTCATACGCTACTCCGGCACCGAGCCTCTGGCGAGAATAACCATAGAGGGCGAAGAGCAAAAAGAGATAACGGCGATGGCGAATGAACTGGCAGAGCTGCTTGCCAAAGAACTGGGCTGAAATTTTAAAAATTGTTCTTTTTCCTGATCTCTTTGTCAGGGCGAAAAGAAAAATGCTCACATATTGTCATATATGCTGCGCTTTTTATTTTCACCCTTCCTCGACCTCAGAAAAAATAACTAATTTTTTTAAAGACATCGCTAAAATCAGAGTTGGAGGCGTTTTTTCAAGATGGCGAAGCTTTCAGTAAATGTTGACCACGTTGCGACCGTACGGCAGGCGAGGCTTTCAATAGAGCCTGATCCGGTGGTAGCCGCTTCAAGGGCGGAGCTTGCAGGAGCGGACGGCATAACCGTTCACCTACGGGAGGACAGGAGGCACATACAGGACAGGGACGTATACGTCCTCCGTCGGACAGTAAAGACGGAGCTGAACCTGGAGATGGCCGCCACGAAAGAGATGCTAGATGTGGCCCTTGAGGTCAAGCCTGACATGGTGACCATAGTCCCGGAGAAAAGGCAGGAGCTTACGACAGAAGGCGGACTTGACGTGAAGACGCACGGCGATGCGTTGAAGAAGTTCGTAT
>JACPGA010000033.1 GCA_016182705.1 Deltaproteobacteria bacterium | reverse complement strand
ATGCGACGAATAGCCTGAGCTTCTCGTTCAGGTCGGCTGAAGCGTTCACGCTCCAGGCGCTGATGTTCGACCACTGGTTCGCACCAGTCACATCGGCGATGCCGAAGTGAGCGTGGTTGGTCGGGAAGAGGTTCTGGAAAGTCTCATTCTCGCCTGCGTCGGTATCGGCGCCTGTGGCGAAGTCATATTCCGCGCCAACCCTGATCTTCATCGGGGTCGGGAGGGTGTAGCCGGCCTTTACCGCGAAGGCATAGGCGGCGAGGTCGGTGGTATCCCCGAGTACGAGGGGGGTAGTGTCAATATCGCCGGTCTGATAAGCGCCTTCGGCGGTGTAATCAACGCCAGCGGCAGCGCCCTTAAGCCTGGCACCGAAGGTGTAGTGGTTTGTGGCCTCGCTGGTCTGACCGTTCAGGTTAAAGACATACAGGTCGAGGCTGTTGTTCGGGATGAGCTGCTTCAGGGTAGCATAGAGACCGTTGAAATAGGTGTCATCACCATCCACGCCAGCTTCCGTGAGGGTCGTGGTGAAGAAGTCAACATTCACGGCATCGTTGGAGAACATGAGCTTCGCGCCATCAAACGCTCTGCCGTTGTTCGACCAGCCGAAGGAGCCCACGAGCCTCTCATCGCCATAGGCGAGTTCCTGACGGCCGGCCCTGAAAGAGACCGGGGTACCGAAGATGTTGCTGACATTCAGGTAAGCTTCGTGCAGGTCAACATTTGAGTTAACATTAGTCCCGAGGTCGGTTAACTGACTGGTTTCTGCGCCCCAGGTCCTGGTGTCCTGGAGGGTGATCTTGGCGGAGACGTCATCTGTGGCCTTGGCATTGGCGGTAAGCCTTACCCTCTGTCCCCAGAAATCATTGGCATCATTGGTGGCATCAGCAAAATCGTTGTTATCAACGTACTCGCCCCTCAACCTGTACTGACCGCTGAAAGTCACATCACCTGCACTCGCGGGAATGGCCCACGCGGCAGTGACCGCAGCAGCACTCGCGGGAATGGCCCACGCGGCAGTGACCGCAGCAGCGAAAACTGACAATATGATTCTTTTCATCCGTCTCTTCCTCCTTCGTCTTTTGAGAGTTAGTACTGCACTGCTGAAAGCGCCTGCCTTACAGGCACTCGTAATACTCCGCGTTGAGGTAAAGCAACCGTGATACAACCGACTTACGAACCTGTTTGTGCATCGACCCTGCTGTGGCGCGTTCGTTTTTACTCTTGTATCACTTCTGCTTTGTACGAAACTGACTGCGATGAAGACATGGCTTGAGACTGGATTTTCTGGTGCGTGTCAGGATTTCTTCATATTTATAGGGTTAAATTGCCCACTTTATACCTTACATATACCAACCTGTCAAGTAATTTAAGCTATTTTCCTTTAAAATATTATGATTAATATCATTAAGAGAACTTTTAAGGCACAAACGGCATTTTTGGCTGATGATTCCTAAACAACCCCGGCCTTTAAAAGGTCATGCATGTGAAGCACGCCTGCTACCTCCCCTTCGTCTCCAGTGACGAAAAGCGCGGTTATGGAATGCTCCTCCATGACCTTGAGAGCGGTCTCGGCCAGCGCGTCTCCCGGGATGACCTTCGGGTTCTTTGTCATAAGCTCACAGGACTTCATGTTGAGGACATCTCCGCCGCGCTCCAGGGCCCTCCTTAAATCTCCGTCGGTAATAATGCCGAGAAGCTTCCCGTTATCGAATACGCCTGTGAGCCCCATGCGCCCCGCAGTGATAACAAACAAAGCATCTTTCACCGGAGTGTCCAGCCCGACCTTCGGCATGGCGTTCCCGCCGTGCATCAGCTCGGAGGACTTCATGAGCCTCCTGCCGAGACTCCCCGCAGGGTGGAGCCCGGCGAAGTCCTCTGTCCTGAAGCCCTTCTTCTCGATGAGGGCCACGGCAAGAGCGTCTCCCATCGCAAGCGTCGCGGTAGTCGACGCGGTCGGCGCGAGCCCCAGAGGGCACGCCTCTTCGGCCACTCCCACGTCGAGCACGGCGTCGCCGTACCTGGCCAGCGTGGAATCTTTCCTGCCGGTCATGGCTATCATCTTCACGCCCATCCTCTTGATGACGGGCAGTATCTTTATAAGTTCTTCGGTCTCGCCGGAATTAGAGATGGCTATGACGATGTCGTTTTTCATTATCATGCCGAGGTCGCCGTGCATGCCCTCTGCCGGGTGGAGGAAAAAAGAAGGGGTGCCGGTTGAGGCGAGCGTGGAAGATATCTTCTGGCCGATGATGCCGGACTTGCCCATGCCGCTCACCACGCACTTGCCGGTCGCGTTAAAGATGAGGTCGACGGCGTTCGTGAAATTGCCGTCAAGCCTTTCCGCGAGGGCCTTTACCGCTTCGGCCTCTATCTCAAGGACCCTTTTCGCTGTGTCTATTGCTTGTCTGGTTATCATCAGTTATCCAGTATTAGCTCGTCGCCTGAAAACCGCTTATCATCTGTCATTCTGAGCGAAGCGAAGAATCTCGGCATTTGAAAACAAGCGCTTCGCTACCCTCCCCCTCGATGGGGGAGGGATGGGTGGGGGTGAACAGGCTTCTCACCCTCCCCTCAATCCCCTCCCATCAAGGGAGGGGACTTACCCCGAGAGTTAACGGTGACACAACCTTAAAGCCCAGCTTTTCCCGTCGCGGCCCTGCTTATATCGAGCAGCTCTTTTATTATCCCCGGCAGGTCCTTCAAGGCGATCGAGTTCGGGCCGTCGCAAAGGGCCTTATCAGGGTCCGGGTGGACCTCCATGAAAAAGCCGTCTACGCCGACGGCGGCCGCCGCCCTCGCGAGCACACGCGCCATGGACCTGTCCCCGCCCGAGCACTCGCCCTGGCCGCCGGGCGACTGCACGCTGTGAGTGGCGTCGAACACCACCGGACAGCCGAAGCCTCTCATTATGGGAAGGCTCCTGAAATCAACGACAAGGTTGTTATAGCCGAAACTCGAGCCCCGTTCAGTGACAAATATCCTGTCATTGCCCGTGCTGAGCGCTTTTTTTATCGAATTGTTCATGTCGTGCGGGGCCATGAACTGCCCCTTCTTGATATTGACGATGCGCCCCGTCCTGGCGGCTGTCACGATGAGGTCAGTCTGCCTGCACAGAAAGGCCGGTATCTGGAGTATGTCGGCCACCTCGGCGGCCTCGATGGCCTCGGCTTCGGAATGGACATCGGTGAGGATAGGCACGCCGAATGAGTCCTTGACCTTCTTCAGGATGCGCAGGCCTTCTTTTATACCGGGGCCGCGAAAGGACTTCACGGAAGTCCTGTTCGCCTTATCGTAGGATGATTTGAATACGAATGGAAACTTCAGGGATGAAGCGATAGACGCCAGCTCTCCTGCTGTGCGCAGAGTCAGCTCTTCGCTTTCGATGATGCAGGGGCCGAGTATGAAAAAGAGCTCGCCCCCGCCGATGGTGAAGTCCTTAAGACCTATCTGTCTCATTAAGGACTACCTGCTTCGCTGCTTTCTTCGGCTTTGCCGCCGCGCGGGCGGGAGCCTTTTTCTTTGTGACCTTTCCCTGCTTCTGTTTCCTGGCGGCCTGGAGCTTGTGCGCCACGACGGCCTTTACAAAGCCCTTGAAGAGCGGGTGCGGCTCCATGGGCCTGCTCTTGAACTCGGGATGGAACTGGCACGCAACGAACCACTGGTGGCCCTTCAATTCCATTATCTCGACGAGCGAGCCGTCAGGCGAGAGGCCGCTGAACTCGACCCCGGCCTTTTCAAGCTCGGGCCTGAACATGTTGTTCACTTCAAAGCGGTGCCTGTGACGCTCGCTTATTTCGGCGGCTCCGTAGACTGAATAGGCCTTCGTGCCTTTTTTCACGACGCACGGGTACGCCCCGAGCCTCATGGTGCCACCCTTGGCGTTCACCGACCTCTGTGCTTCCATTATATGGACGACCGGGTTCGGGGATTCCGGGTCGAACTCGGACGAGTTCG
>JACPGA010000046.1 GCA_016182705.1 Deltaproteobacteria bacterium | reverse complement strand
TCCGCCTCTTCGTCGAGCTTGCCTTTTAGCCTCCTTGAGAGGAGCTGCAAATAGCTCGTCACGGCGCGCAGCGGCTCCTGCAGGTCGTGGGACGCGACAAACGCGAACTGCTGCAAGTCCGCGTTAGAACGGGTAAGCTCGGCCAACGCTTTTTCAAGCTCCTCTTCAGCCTTCTTCCGCCCGGTTATGTCGCGGTCTATTCCCCTGTATCCAAGCACAGTCCCTGACTTATCGAAAAAAGGCACCCCGCCGGTCTCAAGCACAACGATACGCCCGTCCCTGGTAAGGTTCCTGTTTTCAAAAGAAGAGAACGGCTCAACGGATTCCAGTACCTTTTCGAAGAGCTCCCTTACGCGCCGAGCTTCGTCCTCGGGCATCACATCGAAAGGCGTTTTGCCGATGAGCTCTTCGGGCTCATATCCCAGCACAGAGTACACCTGCGGGCTTATATAAGTGTAGACGCCGTTTACATCGACCTCCCAGATCACATCATTTGTCGTCTCGACGAGGTTACGGAACCGCTCCTCTTCCGCCCTTATAGCCTCCTGCGCCTTCATGCGCTCGGATAAGTCTATACTGCCCCTGCGATAGGCAAAACCGATGCCGCTCATTCCCAGAAGCCATACGAGCAGATGGGACGAGATAATCGTACGGTCCAATTTCGCCTCTTTGGCCAGATAGGGCGTCATCGGCAGCGACACGCTTACGCCGCCTCGCACATCTCCCACCTTATAGCCCTGGTGGGCGTGGGCTCCCATTCGTCTGCTTTGTTCGCCGGGTTCAGGGGATTAATGCTTGTTATGTGCCCTCTCACACCGTAAAGTTCGCTGTATTCCGCCATAGCCTGCTTCATTATATAAGCCGGGTTCATGAGGGTCAGCTTCTTGCCCGAAGGAAGTTCTATATCCCTGTCTGGGATGTGGCTGAGATAGGGGTTTGGCGGGGTAGTTTCATTCGGGGGGACATAAACGCCGCCGTGACTGGTCGCCCATAAGCGGAACGCCTGGTCCTTGTTGAAGGTCGTCAACGCCTCCATTTTGGCCAGTTCCCTGGTGTGGCTGCGTAACTGCCGGAGGTTGACGCCCAGAGATATCACGACAAGGACCGTAAAGGCGATAACTACGACAGCCGTCAACCTGCGCAGGCTGTAATAGGCTCCCTTCCTGTATGAGTCAAATATTTTCAATTGGCTTATCCGGTTCGCTTATGGGCAGGAGCTCACGCGCTATTCGAGCGCCCACCAAGTAAATGAACGGAAGCGCCCCCGTCATTGACAAAAAAAGCTTTTCGGGGGTGCTCTAAATCCTGCTTTAACCTGAAAGTAACAGAGTGAATACTCTAACACGAGAATGATTTGGGGGTCGCAGAACTGTCTTAATTATATCATGGGAGAGATAAAGCAACTCTGGAAAAAGAAAGCTGGCCCGGGCAAGGCAGGGAGGCCAAGTATGCCCACCTGAACCGGAATCTGGATTGTGAGAATAAGAATGGGCGGCAAATTTTATTTGCCGCCCATTCTTCATAAGTCAGCGTGATTGGAAATCGTTATTCCTGAACGCCCTTCAGATAGGTCGAGGCCTGGCCGTGTATCGAGGCGCAAGCATCAATATTGACGAGCCGGACTATCTGTTCGAGGGCTGAAGTGACCTTCTCCTTCAAATGCGGCTTGAGGCTGGCTACATGCTGGAATGTATTTAGGAGGCGGCTTGCTGTAGTCGCGTTAATCGGCGCGAGAGATACGACCGTATCGGCGACCCATTGTATGCCCCTGTCGGTCCAGACCACACGGTTGTTGCCTGCCATGGTCAAAAATAAAGCGCGGCACCAGGTCGGCTGGTTGATGTCAAAGCTCTTCCTGTTCTTCTCGGCCTCTATCATGTCGAACACATCCGCCCCTGTCCCGCTCGATACCACACGCAGGTAATTGGCGTACCCGCTCAGGTGGCTGTGCCAGATCTGGTAATACTTTTCAAGGACGGCCCTTCGCGATGGCTCTGTAGAGCGGTTCAATGCCGTAAGAGCGGAGACGCGCTCTGTAGCGGTCTTCGCCTCTTCGAGAGTATCAAGTATTAGGCGATGACTGTCCTTTGTGTCGTCAACGGCGACAAGCTCCAGCAGGACGCCCTTGAGCATTCTCTCCTCTATACCCTGACGCATTGGTTTACCCTCTGACGCGCCCAATGCCCGGAATTCCGCGACCAGCTCATCCCTAAACCGCGCGTTCACGGCGGACATGAGCTTGTCCCGAGCGGACACCAGCTCCAGATACCACGTCGCGTATGAGCGGTCGACGGGCTGCTCGTCAATGCGTATAAAATTGGCCTTGAGCGAGGCCGGAAGGCTTTTGTCGGAAAGAAAAACGCCGTAGAGATCAAGCCACTCGGAGTTTATGGAAGCCGCCGGGTCATTAAGGAGCTTCACGCGCTGCCTGTCGGTGAGCTTTCTCATGGCGTCTACCCGGTTATAGGCGTTCGGGTCGAGCCGGGCCTGCTCCGAGAGCGTCTTTTCGTCCGCGTTCTCGTGGCGGAAAGTACCGTAAAAAGAGCTGTCCCGGTTCATCGAGGCGAACGCCGGGGCCTCCTTGAGGTTTTCGAAAACGACATCAGTCTCGAACTCCTTGAGCGTAACGACCCGCTCTGTCCCTTCGATATCGCGCCCATTCCCATCGACCAGACTCAAGGCTATCGGCAGGAAAAAGGGCTTCCTGCCTTCCTGCTTCTCCTGCCTGAACCGTATATGGAAACGCCCTGCCATGCTGTCGTATTCGGTTACGGCGGATACCTTAGGATATCCTATCCTGTAAAGCCATTCGCTCTTGAACTGATCGAGCGACACGCCCGAGACCTCTTCAAAGCATTCGAAGAACTGGTCGGTATTGGCGTTGCCTGCGCGGTAGCGGCTGAAGTACAGCCGTTTTCCGGCCACAAAAGCTTCTGACCCGATGATGAGGCGAAGCATACGTATGACCTCGGCGGCCTTGACATAGGTCACTCCGTCGATTAACTCCTCCGGGTCGTTGAAGCCCTCCCTTACGATGCGGCCGAAGTGGCCAGCGTCTTCTATCGTCAGTGGGCCAAGCAAAGGAGCCCTTATTGAATCAACCTGATAGAGCCTTACAAAGGCCGGGTCAAAAAGATCGGCCATGAACTGCCTTTCAACATCGACCGTGTACGCCTCGTTCAGCCAGACATCGAAGGGCGTTTCCATGGTCGTTTCCGAGCCGCACTGGTTGTGCTCGAATTCATGCACGATCACGGCATGAGCGTATAAAAGAAGATGGTCGAGAGTGTGTTCGGTTATGAGGGCGGCATCGGTCACGATAGTAGTGTTCCCCAGGTTTTCCATGCCGCCAAAGTTGGACTTTGTCATGCAGATGGTGCGGTAGGTGTCGAACTCGTATTCATAGTCCTGGGTCTTGCCGACCCACAGGACCGAATCTTTCAGGATTGCCATCGGAACTCTGGCCTCTTCAGCTGAGCCCGGCGGAACAAGGTATTCGAGGCGCACTTTGCGGCCAGACGGATATACGACTTCGTCAACAAGGGAATCCCAGGTCCCGGCAGCCACGAAGAAAAGGTACGGGGCCATTGGCACAGGGTTTTCGTATGTTATGCGCTGGCGCGACGGGTCGCCGGGCTTTGGCACTGGCGCGCCGCCGGGGTTGGCGCTTTTACTTACATTGCCGTTGCTGATGAGGTGAGTGTAAGCGCTGTCCGCCTCTATGGTCGTGGTCATGGTGCACTTGGCGCGGCAGTCGTCGAAGATGGGCATGATGCGCTGGAAGCCCCATTGCTGGCATTGAGAGATGAACTGCTGAGGCGCTCCGGGAGGAGTCGTGTCTTTGTATATCCCCTCTAAAATGTGCTCGGTCGGAGTGCATCTGCTCTGCGTCCTCACGTAAAACCTCTCCCCTGACTCGACTCTCCGGGGCAGATTTACAACAAGTTTGTCTTTTTCGCGCCTGTATTCAAAGGCAAGGGTTGCGCCTTCAATATCATCCGGGTTTGCCAACCATTCGACCTTGTCTATTTCCAGATCCCTGGCGTCGAGTATAAGTTCGTCCAGAGGAGCATTAGCGCTCATCTGGAGGATGCCGCTGGATTCGACTTTCTCTCCGGCGAAGTTTATGTATATCGTGAGATGTTCGAGCTTCACCGGAAGCGCCCCGAAGTCTTGCCTATGGTATTTGAACTGCCGGGTAGCCGTCCTGTCTTCAGTTTTTCCCACTGTATGCCTTCCTTCTGATGGACTTGGAAATATAGAACGAGTATAGCTTAACTTCTTGGTGATAAATTATAAAGGAACGGGAAAAATATATCGAGTTTTTTGAAGGGAAAAGGAAACGCCCCCTGCGGGACAGGGGGCGGCGGGTTAACAGAAGCCGGGGGAGATTGCGGATAGTGCGTAAACGAGGGGTTGTTGCAAGAGAAGTCTTTTATAAAAACCCGCTTTTTTACGGGCCTTATCATCTATTCAGTATCAGGGCCTGAGGCCTTTCTTTTTCTTTGGAGCGTCAAAAAGGACTATGTGCACCATTTCAAGAAACTGCTCCGGCGTAACGGGCCAAGTCAGCCAGCACGTGACCCCGGCCTCCTTCCATCTCATCTGCCTTTTCAGGTCCTCTTTTTCCGCGATCAGGATGACCGAAACCCTTTTCATGGCAGAGTGCGCCTTCAGCAGCCTGAGCCCCATCAAATCGATGCCAACACCGGACTGGCAAGTGATTACGATGTCAGGCGCGTATCCCTGGCCCAGCAGACCTCTCAGCTCCAGCGGCCCCGAGGCCTGCCTTACCTCGAAGCCTTCACCATCAAGCACGTAACCCAGCATCGACCTTACCGCCTGACCTCCGTCTATGATGAGCGCCTTCATGGTCTCTCCGGAGCATCTGCTTTTTAAGGGCGAAACATTTTTGCGGCGTGCGTGTCACGTGCATCTGAATTATTTATCGGATGCCTGAGAGTTTAAGTAATCGGGAATGAGGACTAATTTACAGAGGAAAAGGTGTTGAATTGAGGATGAACCAAAAGGATGAGGGAACTTGCCGGCAAAAGGATTGAGAAGGGTCAGTCGGGGTTTACGATGCCTTTTTTAATGGCGGTCTTTATGAGGCTGGCCATGTCGTTGACCTTGAGTTTTTTCATGATATTGTTCCTGTGGCTTTTGACAGTAGCCAGGGAGATGAAGAGCTTTCCGGCAATCTCCTTGCTCGTGGAGCCGTCAGCGATATGCTTCAATATCTCTTTTTCGCGCGCGGAAAGCGTATCGAACGGGTCGTTGCTCTGCTCTTTTTTTATCACGTCTACGAAGTCGTTTAGAAGCTCTTCGGTGACGGCCGGGCTTGCGTACTTGCCGCCAGCGCTCACCTTCTCGACAGCCTTCAGAAGCTCTCCGGGATCGGAATCCTTGAGCACGTATCCGAGCGCGCCAGCCCTGAACGCGTCTATAGGGTGATTGAGGTCGGCGTGCATGGAAAGGATGATGACCCGGGTTGCCGGGACCTCTTCCACTACCCGTCTGGTAACGGCTATGCCGTCAAGGTCGGGCATGGTGATGTCGAGAATGGCTATGTCAGGCTTCAGGACAGAGATGGCTTTCAGGGCAGTGTTCCCGTTGTCAGCCTCGCCTATGACTTCGAAATCAGAGCCGGACAGAACCGACTTTATCCCGTTTCTGAAAACCGGATGGTCGTCAGCGATAAATATCCTGATTTTTTTCATGGATCTGGAACACCCCGAGGTAAGCTGTAAACCATTATATAAATAACCGGAGCATGAAATCAACCGCAATCATATCAATCGGGGTGCGCAAAACCGGAAAACAGGAAAGATGGCGGGAAAAATTCCATATTTGAGTACGGACGCGGGAAATGAATCAGGCAGATTGCTCAAAAAGTTCCAGATTCAAGGAGTCAAGAGAGGGGAGTGAGGCGTGCGTTATTTGTACGCCGCAATGACAAGCGACAAAGACGACAAAG
>JACPGA010000303.1 GCA_016182705.1 Deltaproteobacteria bacterium | reverse complement strand
TTTGACGAGCTTGTGATAAGCATCTCAGAGGGTGAGGGTATTGTTGTTGTCTCTGATTCCGTTGAGGCTCCCGGAGGCGAGGAGAACCTTGCCTACAAGGCGGCCCGTGTTTTTCTCCAGAGCACGGCCATCAGAAGGCGCGTCGAGATAGCCGTGAAAAAGGTCATACCAGTCGGCGCGGGCCTCGGAGGAGGCAGTTCCGATGCCGCAACCGTTCTGATGGCCTTGAACGAGATGGCCGGGGTCTGGCTTCCTGACGGCGCTCTCATGGAGATGGCTGCCCGCCTTGGTTCCGATGTCCCTTTTTTCATATTGAAAGGCCCGGCCCTGGCCGGGGGCCGTGGTGAGAAGCTCAAAAAGGCCTATTTGCCCGAGCTGCATTACGTTTTGATCAACCCGGGTTTCCACGTTTCAACGGACTGGGTTTATTCGAGTTTGGGCTTGACAAACATAGGGGAAAATAATAATCTACTGTATTCTTGCGAGGTCCCAGGCAGCCGGGAAGGGATTATTCAAGCTCTTGCCAATGACCTGGAGGCCGTGACTCTCAAGCAATATCCTGAAATATCAGGGCTGAAAGAAATGCTCAAGGCCGTTGGCGCCCTGGGCACGCTCATGTCCGGAAGCGGCCCGACCGTTTTTGGCGTTTTCCATTCCAGGGATGAGGCGGAGCGCGCGTATAACTCGCTCGCTTCGGATATCAAAGGCGCCACAAGGATCTTTCTCGCTAAGGGGCTTTGAAGAGCCCCGGGGTTGTGGGTGCTTCTGCTGGGGCGTCGCCAAGCGGTAAGGCACGGGGTTTTGATCCCCGCATTCGGAGGTTCGAATCCTCCCGCCCCATCCAACGTACAAAATCCATGAAGAAAGCCGGGCAGGTCAAATGATCGACAGAATCAAGATTTTCGCTGGCAATTCCAACAAGCCGCTCGCCCAGGAGATTTGCAGCCACCTCGGGATGGAACTTGGAAAGTCTGACGTCCGCAGCTTCAGTGACGGCGAAGTAAATGTAGACATACAGGAGAGCGTCAGGGGAGTGGAGGTCTATGTGCTGCAATCGACCTGCACGCCCACGAACGACAACCTGATGGAGCTCCTCATAATGCTGGATGCCTTCAAAAGGGCTTCGGCGGTCTCGGTTACGGCGGTTATACCGTATTACGGCTACGCGAGGCAGGACAGGAAGGTAGCCCCCAGAACACCTATATCCGCGAAGCTGGTCGCTGACCTCATTACCGCTGCCGGGGCGACGAGGGTCGTATGCGTTGACCTGCACGCCGGACAGATTCAGGGATTTTTCAACATACCCGTTGATCACATTTACGCGACCCCGGTGCTCCTCAGCTACATAAAGGAGAACTTCATCGACGATATCGTCGTTGTCTCTCCAGACGCTGGCGGCGTGGAAAGGGCAAGGGCCTTCGCCAAGAGGCTCGGAACCAACCTTGCCATCATAGACAAGAGGCGCCCCAGGCCAAACGTTTCTGAAGTTATGAACATAATCGGCGATATCGAGGGCAAGACCGCGGTGCTCCTCGACGATATGATAGACACGGCAGGCACCATAACCCAGGCGGCAGAAGCGCTGCAGAAGAACGGCGCGAAGCAGGTCTACGCCTGCGCGACCCACGCGGTCCTTTCCGGCCCCGCCATGGACAGGATCGAGAAGTCGCCCATAAAGGAGCTGGTGGTCACCAACACAATCCCTCCGATGAAGGGCGTTTATCAGTCAGCGAAGATCAAGAGGCTTTCCGTAGGTTCGCTCCTCGGAGAAGCCATTAAAAGGATACACTGCGGCGAGTCGGTAAGCTCCCTTTTCGTGTAGGGACGGATCCGTGGCCCTCGCCCCAATATTGAAAAACACTGGAGGAACAACATGGAACAGATAAATCTCTCGGCCCAGCCCAGGGCTGAAAGGGGCAAGGGCCCCGCTGGAAGGCTCCGCGTAGCGGGGCGCGTCCCAGGCATACTTTACGGCCCCGGCGTCGAAGGCTCGATAGCGCTGGCCCTCGATATGAAGGAGCTCGACAAGACGCTCCATACTCACGCTGGTGGAAACGTGCTCGTAACCCTTGAAATTGCCGGCGACAAGAGCCGCACCGTCATGTTCAAAGAGGTCGTCCGCCACCCGCTCAAGGGCACCGTGGTGCACGTAGACCTGCTTGAGGTCAACATGAACGAGATGGTCGAGATCGAAGTGCCGGTCCATCTTAGCGGCAAGGCCGCGGGTCTTGCTTTCGGCGGCATAGTACAGCACGAGACCAGGACAATAACCATCCAGTGCCTGCCCGCGCTGATACCGGACAGCATTGACGTTGACATAACTCCCCTCAACGTTGGCCAGTCCATACATATTAAGGACATTCAGCTCGGCAAGGGCCTCACGGCAATTGATGATGCTGACCTTACCGTAGTATCCATAGTTTCTCCGACAGCCGAGGTTGCTCCCAAGACGGCTGAGGAAGTACAGGCTGAGCTCGCCAAGAGCTTCGCTGAAAAGGAAGAGGGAAAGGAGTAAGCCTCCTTTTCTTCTTCGAGCATAACCGCCTGTGCTGCTAATCGTCGGACTCGGGAACCCCGGCAGGGAATATGAGAAGACCCGGCATAATGCCGGTTTCATGCTCATAGACCTTCTGGCTTGGGAAGCCGGAATAAAGCTCGACAAAAAAGGTAAAGGGGTCTGGGGAAAAGGGAGAATAGCAGGCGTTG
>JACPGA010000309.1 GCA_016182705.1 Deltaproteobacteria bacterium | reverse complement strand
TGACTTGAAGCGGCTCGCTCCCGAGGAGCTGCCGAGACTCGCTTCCGAGATCAGAGAGCTCATAATCGACACTGTCTCCGACATGGGCGGACATCTCGCGTCGAGCCTCGGCGCTGTCGAGATAGCAATAGCCCTCCAGTATGTCCTTGATACCCCCGATGACAAAATAATATGGGACGTAGGCCATCAGGCCTATGCCCACAAGATAATCACCGGCAGGAAGGACGACTTCAGGACCCTCAGGCAGTTCGGCGGCATGAGCGGCTTTCCAAAGCCTTCCGAGAGCCCGTTCGATGCCTTCATAGCCGGGCATTCCTCGACCTCTATATCCGCTGCTCTCGGCATGGCCGCTGCCCGCGACCTCGATGGAAAGAAGAACACGGTAGTGGCCGTCATAGGCGACGGTTCGCTTACAGCCGGGCTCGCCTTCGAGGGATTGAACCAGGCCGGGCACCTGAAGAAAAATCTCATAGTCGTCTTGAACGACAACGAGATGTCGATATCCAAGAACGTCGGCGCTCTCTCGCAGTTCCTGAGCCGCAAGCTCACCGGAAGGTTTGCCACAAACCTCAAAAAAGACGTCGAGAACTTCATCAAGTCAATACCCCGGATAGGCCACAGGCTCCTTGACCTGGCCAGGAAGGCCGAAGATTCGATAATAACCCTTCTTACCCCCGGCATGCTCTTCGAGGGGCTCGGCTTTCATTACATAGGCCCCATTGACGGCCATGACATGGCCGCTCTCGTGACCGTGCTCAAGGACGTGTCCATCCTGGAAGGGCCGGTATTGCTGCACGTCCTGACGACCAAGGGCAAGGGGTATCTGCCTGCCGAGGCAGACCCGGCCGCCTTCCACGGCGTGGGGCCGTTCATAAGGGAGACGGGCAGGCCTAAAAAACCATCGAAGCAGTCATATACGAATGTATTCAGCACGGCGCTGCTTGAAATTGCCGAGCAGGACCGCCGTGTAGTGGCGATTACCGCCGCCATGCCGGAAGGGACGGGCCTGGCGAAGTTCGCCGAGCGCTACCCCGACAGGTTTTTCGATGTCGGCATAGCCGAGCAGCACGCACTTACCTTCGCGGCAGGCCTGGCAAAAGAAGGCTTCGTGCCGGTGACGGCCATCTACTCGACTTTTCTCCAGAGGGCCTATGACCAGGTCTTCCATGATGTCTGTTTGCAGAACCTTCCGGTCGTCATAGCCATAGACAGGGCCGGGATAGTGGGCCAGGACGGGCCTACCCATCATGGGCTTTTCGATATATCGTTCCTGCGGCATATACCGAACATGATAGTTGCCGCGCCGAAGGACGAAGACGAGCTCAGGCACATGCTTTACTCAGCAGTACGTTACGGGGGCCCTGTAGCTGTGAGATACCCGAGAGGGGTGTGCATAGGGGCGGACATGACCGGGCCGATGAAGTTCATACCCCCGGGTCAGGCAGAGGTTTTGAAAGACGGCAAAGACGCCGTCATACTCGCGCTCGGCACCATGCTGCACCCATCTCTCGACGCGGCAGCTTCTTTGGAGAAGGCCGGAATAAATGCCGGGGTAGTGAACTGCAGGTTTGCCAAGCCGCTCGATGCCGATTGCATATTGCAGGCCGCATCCAGCGCTGGCTGCATAGTCACCGTGGAGGAGAACGCCCTTCAGGGCGGCTTCGGAGCCGCTGTGATGGAGCTTCTGGAAGAGCACGGCATACAGGTGCCGCTTAAGCGTATCGGCGTGCCTGACGAGTTCATAGAGCACGGCGGTCAGGAAGAGCTGCGCGCCAGGGTCGGCCTCAACGCCTCCGGCATAGAGGCGGCCGTAAAGACGATGGTAGCCAGGAATAAAAAAATAAAGTTGGCTTTTCAGCCCTGAAGACAGAAAAGAAAAAAAAGACAAGGATAGACAGCCTCCTCGTTGAAAAGGGGCTCGCGCCCACGCGCCAGAAGGCCCAGGCCCTGATAATGGCCGGGAAGGTCATGTCCGGCTCCGAGGTCATAGACAAGCCGGGCAAAGAGGTCGACCCTGATGCGGCAATAACAGTCAAGGAGCCGCTTCCATTCGTGGGCAGGGGCGGCGTTAAGCTTGCCGGGTTTCTTGACGAGACCGGAATAGACGCGGCTGGCCTCGTTGCGATGGACGTCGGCGCCTCCACAGGCGGCTTTACCGACTGCCTCCTTAAAAGGGGGGCCGTTAAAGTCTACGCGGTCGACGTAGGCAAAGGGCTCATAGACGTCTCCTTGAGGAATGACCAAAGGGTCAAGCTGCTCGAGGAAAAAAATATCAGGCACCTTGAACCATCCGAGATAGGCGAGGCGGTTGACCTCGTTGTAATAGACGTCTCATTCATATCCCTTGAGAAGGTCCTGCCCAGGGTCAGGGAGTTCGTGAAAGAAGGCGGACTTGTCCTGGCCCTCATAAAGCCGCAGTTCGAAGTGGGCAAGGGACAGGTCGGAAAGGCGGCATAGTAAGAGACCCGGAGCAGCACAGGGCGGTAGTGGAAAGGATAGGGCGGTTTTCAGAAGAACTCGGGTTTACGGTGCGCTCCACAGGGACATCACCGATACTCGGGGCCAAGGGGAACAGGGAGTTCTGGATCTGCCTCGTTAATCATCTAAAAGATTGAAAACAGGAAACTTATTCTGGTATTATTCCTCCGCCATAAACGGCGGGAAGTTTTGATGGTAAAGGCTTTTCAAAAAAAACGGGGTTCCCGGGTATAAGCCGCAAAGGAGCAGACGATGTTCGAGATAACGGAAAAAATTGAGCTGGCCCATACGGTCTACCAGTATAAGATCAAGGCCCCGCTCATAGCGAAGAAGAGGAAGGCCGGGCAGTTCGTGGTCCTCCGCCTGAACGAGATGGGCGAGCGGATTCC
>JACPGA010000302.1 GCA_016182705.1 Deltaproteobacteria bacterium | reverse complement strand
GACTACCATCGGGATCGAGTCCATGTAGGCGGTCGCTATTCCAGTCACGGTATTGGTCGCGCCGGGGCCGGAGGTCACGATTACGACGCCGGGCTTGCCGAGCGCCCTGGCGTAGCCGTCAGCCATGTGAACCGCGCCCTGCTCGTGGCGCACGAGAATATGCTTTATGGGTGAATCGTAAAGCGCGTCATAAATAGGCAGAACCGCCCCGCCGGGAAAGCCGAATACGGTATCGACCCCTTCCTTGATGAGGCATTCGAGCAGTATCACAGCGCCGTTTTTCTTTGTCATATAATCCGTCCTGGTGCTGATTGGTTAAGCCTTGACTACCGCGCCGGTATTGGCGGAAGTGACCACCTTGGCATACCTGGCGAGCCAGCCGTCTTTTATCTTGGGCTGCGGCATTTTCCAGGCCTTCTTGCGCTCCAAAAGCTCTTCAGCGCTGACCTTCAGTTCTATTTTACGGGCCGGTATATCCAGCTCGATAGTATCTCCGTCCTTGATGAAAGCTATGGGGCCGCCCTCCATCGCCTCAGGCGATATGTGGCCTATGCAGGGGCCGCGCGTGCCGCCGGAGAACCTGCCGTCGGTTATGAGCGCGACCGAATCTCCCATGCCCATGCCCATGAGGGTTGCCGTGGGAGCGAGCATCTCCCTCATTCCAGGGCCTCCCTTTGGCCCTTCGTACCTTATGACTACGACTTCACCGGCCTTTATGGTCTTGGCGAGAATGGCTTTCATCGCGGCCTCTTCGGAATCAAAGCACCTTGCCCTGCCCGTGAACTTCATCATCTTGTCGCTCACGCCAGACTGCTTGACGACAGCGCCCAACGGGGCTATGTTACCCTTCAACACCGCTATGCCGCCTTCCTTGTGGTAGGCCTGGCTAAGCGGCTTAATGACCTTCTCGTCAACATAGTCGACCTCTTTTATAAGAGCCTTGACCTTCTTGCCGGAAACGGTCGGGTTGTCTTTGACGAGGTCCTTGAGCGTAAGGAGAAGCGCGCCTATGCCGCCTGCCCAATGGAGGTCTTCCATGTAAAATTCGCCCACCGGCTCAAGAGAGGTCAGGTGCGGTGTGGTGCGGCTCAATTCGTCGAAGAGCTCGAGCGGCAGCTTGACCTTGGCCTCATGCGCTATCGCCAGCAGATGAAGAACCGTGTTGGATGAGCCGCCCAAAGCGAGGTCAGCCCTTATGGCGTTCTCGAAGGCGGCTCTGGTCATTATCTTCCTTGGGGTTATGCCCTTCCTGACCAGCTCCATGATGCGCACGCCGCTGTCAAAGGCTATTCTTCTTTTATCGGCCGAGTTGGCAAGCGCGGTGCCGCAGAACGGCAGGCTCATGCCTAAAACTTCGGTCAGGCAGGCCATCGTGTTGGCGGTATAAAGGCCCTGGCAGGAACCAGCCCCCGGGCAAGCCCCTTTTTCGCAGGAGTTGAGTTCCCCCTCGGAGATCTCGCCCTTCCTGAAACGGCCCATCGCCTCGAAGGTATTTCTTATGAAAGAAGTGCGCGCGCCCCTGTACCTGCCCGTCATCATGGGGCCGGCGGTTACGACTATAGTGGGTATGTTGAGGCGGGCCGCGCCCATGAGCATGCCGGGCGTTATCTTATCGCAGTTCGTAAGAAGTATGAGGCCGTCGAAGGCGTGGGCTTCCGTGACGCTTTCGACCATGTCGGCGATAAGCTCCCTCGAAGGCAAAGAGTAGTGCATTCCCTTGTGCCCCATGGCTATGCCGTCGCATATGCCGGGCAAGCCGAAGAGCATGGGGTATCCGCCGCCAGTATGGACGCCCTTTTCTATGAACCTCTCCAGATCCCTCATGCCGATGTGGCCGGGTATGAGGTCGGAGAAACTTGTGGCCACGCCTATGAAGGGCTTTTTCATCTCGCCCGTCGGTATTCCTGTAGCGTACAACAGGGCCCTGTGGGGGACCCTTTCAAGACCTTTTTTTATCCTGTCACTGCGGTTAGCCATCGGAACTTATTTTTACGCCCCCTTCTCCTGACGCCTGAATTCGGAGAGCTTCTTCTCCATCTCGTCTTTTAAAGCCAGCTTCAGCTTTTTTATCTTGATCTTCTCAGCGGTCTCGGTGCTTGAAAGCCTGGGTTTTTTCTCCAGCTTCTCCAGCGTGTTCTCGTAGCTCTTGTGGGTCTTATAGGCATTTCTGAACAGCTCGTCCTTTTCAAGAAGCTTCTTCAACAGCTCGTCGTGATTTTCCATGAGAAGGCCTCCTTTGTATGGAAGGTTTTTAGCGGTCCGGAATTTAAGCCCTGTCCCCCTTGAAAATCAGATTTGCGGCCTGTCACAATGAGAGGTTATCTGAATACGCCAGTTGCGTCCAATACAGACCGAATTCAGCATACATTCCCGGAAATCAGCCCTGAAAAGGCAAAACCTGCTCCAAAGGCCTGAATTTCAAGCGTAAACGCCGAATTTTTATATTAACCTAACGCAAATGGCTTGTCAATTTGATAGTGGGGCCCTCTTTGCCCCTGAAACACAGGCAAAAGAGTAATTTATATGACAAACGACAATGAAAGTCCAGAAAAAGAGACTAACCGAATTTTATCTCGGCCTCTGAACGCCTGAGATAAGCCGGGGTCAACACAGCCGGGTCAACTGCCTCGCCTGAGCGCTCAAAACCAAGGCTTCCTATTACCGACGCCCTTACGAGTGAAAGTCCAGGGGCGAGCACCGCGCCAGGGACGCCTTGTTCTATCTGTTTTGAGTATACGTCAAGACCGCTCCCAAGGAAGACTACTGTGCCGCCAATGCCTCTTTTCGATATCTCTGCGATAAGCGCGGCCGGGGTCATGGCGGCGTCTTCCAGGACGGCTATCGGGAAACCCCCGGAAGTGTCGTAGAGGGCCGCGTAGACTTCGCCCTTTCTGGCATCCAGCACAGGACAGACAAGGCGGTTGAAAAACGGGACATTCATCGCGAGCGCGGCAAGAGTTGAAACACCTATGGCTTTTTTACCCAATGGCCACGCAAGCCCCTTTACAGTGGATATGCCTATCCGGAGGCCGGTAAAAGAACCCGGCCCGACGGCTACTGCAAAAAGGTCTATCTGGGTGATGTCAAGACCGGCGTTTTCGAGGTGGGACTTTACCGCGGGCAGGAGCCAGATGGCATGGCGTCCGGCATTGCCAACGCTCCACTCGGACACGAGCGTCCTGTCCTCGAGAAGGGCAATGGAGCCCGACG
>JACPGA010000306.1 GCA_016182705.1 Deltaproteobacteria bacterium | reverse complement strand
TTTCGGCTTGCTGCTCTCGGCTGCCTCTTCGCGCGTGGGGTTGAGAGTCGCCGGGATGATTGCTGTCGCAGCTGTAATAGCTCTCGGCGCGGCGGCATTTGTAAGGATGGATGTCTGGAAAAATGAGGTAGCCTTCTGGGAAGACACGGTTAAAAAATCACCGGGCCAGGACAAGGCCCATCTGAACCTCGGTTACGCATACGAGATGAAGGGCAGATTTGATGAGGCTGAAAAAGAGTATCTGGCGGCATTGAGCATATATCAGAGCCAGGAGGCTATGAGCAACCTGGAGATGGTCAGGCTCATGAAAGCAGCGCGGCGGCGACCTTAGTCACTTGCCCTGAACACCCCAATCAAATATAATATCCTGATGAATACTCCCTTAAGAAGATCATTTCTTTTTGTTCCTATCATCGCGATGCTCCTTTTCTCATGCGGCGGGCCGAAAGGCGACAAAGGCGAAGAGGTCGCCTCTGTAAACGGCTCTCCGGTTTACATGAAGGACTTCATGAAGGAGGTCAGGATGGCCTCCAAACGGGACCCCGGCATGAAGCTCACAGAAGAGCGTCTTGAAGACATTCTGCACACGATGGTAGACAGGAAGCTCCTCATAGACGAGGCGGTCAAAAAGGGCCTTTCAGAGGAAGAGCGTTTCCTTGAGTCCATAAAGTCCTTCTGGGAGCAGACCCTCATAAGGGAGCTTATCGAATCAAAGAACAGGGAATGGGCTGACAAGCTCCTCGTAACCGACGAGGAGGTTAAGAGCCGCTACGAACTCATGCGGCACAGGATAACCCTCCGGGTCGTAAAGGCCCATGACATGAAAGAAGCCCAGGCGGCTCTCCCGGCGCTCTCCTCGAAAGGAGATCTCATGGGCCCTCTGTTCGTTGAGGACCTTCGTCCTTCTGACCCACTTATAGCCGCCTTTGCAATGGAGAAGGGCGCGAAGGCTGCCGTAGGCTCGGACGACGATTTTTTCGCCTATGAGGTCGTAAAAAAAGAGCCCTCTGGCGCGCCTCCTCTTGAAGAGGTCTACGAGACTCTGAAGACGAGCCTTCTCGAAGAGAAGAAGGAGAAAGCCCTCGAAGACTGGCTTGAGAGCAGGAAAAAGGCTGCTGCCATCAGGATAAACGAAGACGCTATCGAAAGGTTGAAGTGATGGCAGACAGGCCGAAAAGGAAAAAGCTCTACATAAAAAAAGAGTTCCAGACTGATTTTTCGATAAAGTTCCTTATCCTCATAGCGATGGAATCGGTGCTTGCCATAGGCCTTTTCATCTACCTTTCCAGAGGCACCTTTATAACTGGCTATTCCGGGGCCGAACTCGTCATCGCGAGGACAGGCGCGTATTTTCTGCCGACCGTTCTTCTGGCGAACCTGGCCCTCATTGGCGTTACCGCCGTCGCCGGGTTCATCATCATGCTCGCCTACTCCCACAAGATAGCGGGCCCGTTGTACAGGTTTGAGAAGTCAATTGATGAGATGGCCTCCGGCGACCTTACGAGCAGGTTCAACCTCAGGGCTAACGACCAGCTCGAGGAGCTTGCCGGAAAGATGAATGTCCTGAGCGAGAAGCTCGACGAGGCTGTCACAGGCATAAAAAGCGAGGCAAAGGAGCTTGAAGGGGCGCTGGAAGAGGCGCGCGAGTGCCTCAGAAGCGGGTCGTGCGATACCGCCATGCTTGAGAAAAAGCTCAGTAAAGCCTCGGAAAATCTGGAAAAGCTCAAACGGTCAGCGGGCTATTTCAGGACTTCCGGCCGCAAGGGCTGAAAGTGCGCCGCCGGGCTCCCAACTACTCTTTAGAGAAGAATATCGGCCTGGGCTTTGCGCTTGCCCCTGCCCTGGCAATCCTGTTCATCCTTATTTTCGCCATTCTGCCTGTCAGCGCCCAGGAGACCGGACTTGAAACCCGATACGCTTTGATAGTCTTCACTGACGAGGCCGACCTGTACGAGTTCGGAAAAAAGCTCGGCGGGCCCGGGTCAATGGTGAGCAGGGCCAACCCCAATGTCAGGGCCCATGTAAAGGAGAGCGTGGACAGGATAGTGTTCAGGGTAAAGGCCCTTCTGGACATGCACCCGGACGCGATGAAGTTCACAATTGTCCTGCACTCGACGGAAAAAGGCCTTAACGATGCCTACAGGGGGCTGGGGGCAATTGCCGACCCTCCGATAGCTTTTTATTCCCATAAATCCAGAACCATACACATGATCCTTCAGGACGCGAGCGACGGAGTCTTCGCTCACGAGGTCGCCCACGCCGTAATAAATTTTTATTTCACTGTCCCGCCTCCGGCGCAAATGCAGGAAATCCTTGCGCAATATGTCGACAGGCACCTCAATGAAAACTGAAATGTGACTTAGGTACTTGCCTCCCTCCGAAAAATTCATATAATAAACACATTATTAAAATCAGTGTCATTTACTTAGCAGGAGGATGGAACTATGAAAAGGAATTTTGGTAAGTTGCTCATCGCTGTGGCCATGACCGCCTCGGTTGTCTTATTTGCCTCCGGAGCTAACGCAGGTGACAACAAGGAAGCTATCGCGAAGCTCCAGTCTGTGAAGGAGTCCTACGCGGCAAGCCTCCGTTTTGAAGCCCTTCAGGCGAAGAACTCGCCCGACAGCGTGAGGGTATCCGGCCCGGCCGCCGAATGGCTCAAGAAGGTAAGCGCTGAAGAGGTCAATATGGTCACAAACAGGCACGCAGGCTCAAAGCAGGCCGCCGTGTCTATTGACGGCAGGACCTACTTCGGCGCGGGCGAGGGTTATGTCTCTACTCTCCAGAAGAACGCGGCCTCCAGAAGTGCTGTCGACCCGTTCACGAACAAGAAGATCGACAAGGCTTCGGCCCTGACCTATGCCGACGCCTCCGGCAGGGTCTTTTATTTCGAGTCTGAAGGCTCATACAGGGAGTTCATAGGCCTGGCCACCCCTGAGACCGTTTACGGCTACTCAGTGCCCAGGTAGAACCCGGGGGAAGCAAGATTTTTAGAAAGCCCCGCCAGGGATGGCGGGGCTTTTTTTGTTTGCATATCATTTTCCCTTTTCCAAAAAGGCCATTTTGCGACATGTCCGCAGGTCTTGTCTTTAACACATACCCCGTAACAGGGCGGAGCTCGCGAGGGGAGGGAGGGCGAATCTCGCCGAGGCTGTGGGAGCGTAGCGACCTCAGGGGCGAGATTCGCGGATTGGGGAGGAGATAAGCGAGTGGAGCCCTGTTACAAAGAGCGGCGACAGCCGTGTTACATGGTCTTTTAGCAACAGCGCGCAAAAGGTCTACTCGTTATGTGCTGTTCACCACCGTCTCTTTTTCCTTGACCCCGCCCCTTAATAGGACTAAAATCATCCTAAATGTCTCTTTTCGAGGGTGAGCTATGCTTCAGATAACAAGGGATGGAGAATACGCCGTAAGGGCCGTGCTGTTTCTGGCTACGCGCCCCGAGGGAACTCTTTCCCTCATCAGCGATATAGCCGAGACGCAGGAAGTCCCGAGGAGCTATCTTTCCAAGATAATGCAGCACCTTGTGAGGGCCGGATTGGTGAAGTC
>JACPGA010000305.1 GCA_016182705.1 Deltaproteobacteria bacterium | reverse complement strand
TCTCTCCTGTCCAGGCTTGATTTTGGCACTGATAACGCGGCCGCTTTCAGCCCAGGCGAGAGGTTTCGGCGCTCGGAAAATTTCTTTGTTTCAGCCAGTTACGTTAAGGCGCTCGCGGGCTATGCTACTTTGCTCAAGGAGAGCGCTTTCAGGGACAGGGCCCTTTTCCGCACGGCTGTGGCTTTTGTAAGGCTCAAACGCTATAAAGAGGGCGAAAAGGCCCTGAGAGAATATCTTTCGCTGGAGGCCCCTTCAAAGGAGGCTGAGGCGCTCTACTGGCTCGCCCTTGTCTCCATGAGACAGGGCAGGGAAGAAGGGGTCTTTGAGTCTGAAAGGCTGTTGTCGGAAAAATTCCGCAGAAGCGACGAGCGCGCAAAGGTGCTCATGCTGATCGCCAGGCTCAAGACAGGTAAAGACCCTGAAGGCGCGGCCCTGGCGTATAAGGCCGTTCTCGACGAGTTCGCCGGGAGCGCAATATCTGAAGAGGTTTTCTGGAACATCGGCTGGGAGGCTTACACCTCAGGCAGGATGGACGAGGCGTATGAGAATTTTTCAATGTACCTCGATTCAAAACCCAGGGGGAAGCTGGCCAGCCAGTTCCTTTACTGGAAAGCCCGGAGCGCCGAAAGGCTCGGGCTGGAAGAAGAGGCCATGGTCCTGTTTGACAGGGTCTGCTCCCTGGCTCCGCAGTCTTTCTATTGTCTCATGGCTGAGGTCAGATATCCCGGAACAGGCCAGAGCGTCCCGGAGGCCGTCACCATCAATTCCGGCCAGCCTGTTGAAGCAGAGGCACTTTCGATTGTAAAGGCCTCCGGCGTAGCGCCAGCAGATGTCCGGTCTCCTTCGCCGGAAAGCGTATTCAGCGGGTTTCCCCGCTATAACGCGGCTGAAGAGCTTTTACTTCTCGGGCTCCATGAGCAGGCATCAACTGAGATTGACCTTCTGGCCAGAAGCCATTCCGGCGACAAGGCCGGGCTTGTCGAGCTGGCCAACCTCCTTTACGACGCCAGGGACTTTTACAGGGCCTTCAGGATATACAGGGTCCATCTGCTGAATTACAATGAAAAAGAGCATCTCCCGCTCGGCTACCCGATGCGGCTCGTCGAATCGGTTAAGGAAAAGGCCCCCGCTGAGTCCGCTGACCCGTTCCTGGTCGCGGCTGTCATGAGGGAAGAGAGCCATTTCAACCCCGGCGCTCTCTCCCCTGTCGGCGCGATGGGACTTATGCAGATAATGCCGTCCACAGGCGCGCAGATAGCAAAGGAGCTTGGAGAGGGCTTTAAAAAAGCAAGCCTTCTTGACCCGGGAACGAGCATCAGGTTCGGTTCATGGTATCTCGGAAAGATATTGAAAAGATTTAATGGCGACGCTGTCCTTGCCATAGCCGGATATAACGCCGGGCCGAACGCGGCCGCGAGGTGGGCGGCCTCCTTGCCGGTAGAGACGGACGAGTTTGTCGAGTCGATACCCTACGAGGAGACGAGGGGATACGTAAAGAGGGTTTTGAAAAGCTACGCGGAATTTCTGAAGCTCGGAAAACAGGACTTTGAAAACAGGGTCGTACGGCCAATGCCGGAAGAGACTCTCAAGAACAACGAAGCGAATGCCGAACCCGGCGGAGTTGCTTTTTAGCGGGATTTGGAAAATTCTTTTTGGGGGAAACTTTCTGTAGAAAGGTTTCCCCTATACCCCCTTCAAAGACTTTCAGTTCCTTAGACAACCCCCACATTGGGGGTTGTCTAAGGAAGAACTATAAGTTTTTGGAGAGAGTTTGAGAGAAACTTTTTACAAAAAGGTTCTCTCAAAGAGCTTTTCCCCAACCTGTTAAGGCTTTCCCTGCGACCTGTTTCCGGTTTTGTTAATCTCTGAAAGTTTTCTTGCCGCTTCGGCCATTTCCATATTCCCGGCGACAAAGAAGTACTTTTCCGCAAGTTCGTAGTCTTTTTTCTGCAGGGCCGCCTGCCCAAGCTCAGCGGCCCTTGTAATGACAGCGGACTGCTGTTCGTTCCTGTGCGCGAAGTTCAGGAACGTGAGCGCGTCGAGAAGGCCGTCAGGCGTGTCAGACTGGAATGCGGCGTCCGCCCTGGAAATGGCACGGACGACGACCCGTTCTTTCGCGTTTTCATCGATAAAGGATGCCCAGTTGAAGGCGGTTTCGAGGGTCTTCACGGAGCGGCCCGGCTGCTTTTGCGCGTTGTACTCTTTTTCTTCCCTGGCGAGCGTTGAATCGAGATTCGTAGCGGCCGCCTTTTTAAGTTCCGAGAGGTGCGCGGGGTCGGGCCTGTAGCCTGTCGCGTTCAGTCTTTTGCGCGCTTCGAAATGCCTGAATACGCGTTCGTAGCGGCCGAGGTCTCCGGGTTTCTGTTCAATGGCTTTGAGTATCGCGAGGTCGGCGTCCCGGTAATTGTAGGTTGTCTCATACCAGTCAAAGGCTCCTGCCATCTGGTTGAGCTCGAGACGCATGCCGCCGTTTTTAGTGGTGCAATGGCCCGGAACCGCAGGCTCGTGGGGGTTGGCCTCTATGCCGCTGTAACGATTCCACCTGCGGCAGTCTTCGTCCGGCACTTTTTTGAAAAGCCCTTCTTCGGAAATAAGGCGGCCTCTCCCGGCTGCCCTGGCCCCGTTCTTCAAGCCTATGCGCCGCAGCGAGCTTTCAGCTTCAACGCCGTCCCCGCAGAAACTGTCGATGGCCATGTAGAAAAGGACGGCGTCCCTTGTCTTTCCGGCTTTTTCGGCCTCTTTGCCCTTTTTGAGGTAATTGTCCATCCTGACGGTGTCGTCAAAATTGCAGAGCGCGTCAGCGCACGCGAAAGAGGGCGCGATGAAAAAGGCCAGAAGGGCGGGGATCGTCAAGAGCCGCTTGTCCATAGATGTCCGTGATT
>JACPGA010000296.1 GCA_016182705.1 Deltaproteobacteria bacterium | reverse complement strand
TTCGTCTTTGGGGATAAGGCCGAGCCTTCCGCCGATATTGAGCCTGAGCCTTCCGAGTACGGTATTGGCGACATTGGCCTTGTCAGCCGCGAAAAGAAGTAGGTCGCCCACCTTCGCCCCGGTCGCGCTCGTTATGGCGTTCTTTTCATCGTCCGAAAGGAACTTGGCTATCGGGGACTGCCAGCCCTCTTCAGTGACCTTGACCCACGCAAGGCCCTTGGCCCCGAAAGAAGCGGCTATCTCGGTAAGGTCGTCCAGGTCTTTTCTTGAAAAAGTCGCCCCGCCGCCCACGCATATTGCCTTGACTACGCCGCCCTTTGCTGCGGCTTCGTTGAAGACCTTGAAGCCAGAGCCGGAAAGGGCGCTGGTCAGGTCAACGAGCTCAAGGCCGAACCTCACGTCAGGGTTGTCCACACCGAACCTGCCGACTGCCTCGGCGTATGTGAGCCTCGGGAATGGCGGGTTGACGTTCAGGCCAGCCTCGTTGAATATCTTTATGATGAGCCCTTCCATTACAGAGATAACGTCTTCCCTGTCAACGAAGCTCATCTCGGCGTCTATCTGCGTGAACTCGGGCTGACGGTCGGCCCGGAGGTCTTCGTCCCTGAAGCACTTGACGACCTGAAAGTACCTGTCCATGCCAGCGACCATGAGTATCTGCTTGAAGAGCTGAGGCGACTGCGGCAGGGCGAAGAAATGGCCCGGAGACAGACGGCTCGGCACAAGGAAGTCCCTCGCGCCCTCTGGCGTGCTCTTGGTCAGCACCGGCGTTTCCACTTCTATGAAGCCGTTGTCCGCGAGATAGTTCCTCGTGGCCATCGACACCTTATGGCGCAGAACGAGCTTCCCCTGAAGAGACGGCCTCCTCAAATCAAGGTAGCGGTATTTGAGCCTGGTCGTCTCCGCCACGTCGCTGTCGTCCTCTATCATGAAAGGGAGAGGCTCGGAGTCGTTCAGTATCCTTATCTCTTGCACGTCCATCTCGACCTGGCCGGTTTTGAGGTTCGGGTTCGCGGTGCCTTCAGGCCTTCTTCTCACGAGCCCCTTGACCGCGACCACGAACTCGCTTCTCAGGCCGTGAGCGGCCTCGTGCACATTGCCCAACGACTCCGGGCTGAACACGAGCTGCATTACACCCGCCCTGTCACGCAGGTCTATGAATATGAGGCCTCCGTGGTCCCTTCTTCTCTGTACCCAGCCCATGAGGCAGGCGTTCTTTCCGATATCGTCAGCTGTAAGCTCCCCGCAGTACGAGGTCCTTTTCCAGTCCCCCATCTTCTCGAACAAAATTCAGTCCTCCATTTCAACCGTATTAATATATTTGGCAGACCGCCCTTTTGAAGGGCGGAAAATATTTTTCAGTGACTCAGATGCCAAAGCAGTAAAAATTTCTTCGCGGGCTGTTCTTACAACCTGCCGTAAATAAAAGAGATTTGCTTTTATATCATATCCTGTTGACCATTTCAAATCAATAGAGCCCCGGATTAAACAATTTTTATCTTGACAGTAAGTACATATAAAAGGCTATAATCGACACTACTATCACCCCCAAAATTTGAAATTCTGGGAAAAACACCACTTTAAGGAGGCAATCGATGAAGAGAACTGGCTTCTGGATTCTCCTCCTGACTTGCGTTGGTATAGCCGTGGGTCTGCTGGCCGTAAAAGACGGTCACGCGGAGTACGGGGATATCGTTCTGAACAGCAAGTCGGAGAGCATGCAAAAGGCAGGAGTGGATCCGGTCGTATTCCCCCACTGGTTCCATAGGATCAGATTCAAATGCAAGGTCTGCCACGAGGACATATTTATCCTCAAGAAGGGCGCGAACGATATTAACATGGCCGCCATAATGAACGGGGAATTCTGCGGCAAGTGCCACAACGGGCTTGTTGCCTGGGAACCCCTGTACTGTGACAGATGCCACTCCTTCAAGGGTGCCGGCGCTGCGAAATAATTCGACTGAGTAAAGGAGAAAAGTGATGAAAGCATCTTCATTCAGGAAGCTGAAGGCTGCTCTCCTCTGTTCGCTCGTGGTGGCATTCGGCTACACTGTTTCTGTTGCCGAATCGGCGCAGCCGGCAGCCAAGTCTGCCGCACCGGCGAAGAAGGAGGCCCCAGCTAAGATCGACCCTAACGACCCCGCAAGTCTCATATACCTCGACACCGCGGGCAAGCCCGCTGGAGTCGGCGGAAACGCTGCCGCGCCTGCCAGCCAGGCATTCAAGGTAGGTATGGGCTGGCATCCCCAGGCCCTCGCGGGAACGGGACTTCCCAAGGACAAGTACGGCCTCGTTGACTGGGCCAAGCTCGTCAGGGAGAACATCATAAAGCCTAAGGCGTCCCTCGACCCCGAGGAAGAGGAAATGCCGCCCCTTAAGATGGACATACTCATCCCGGCCAAGGGCGATTATGTGAACGATGTAATCTACCCGCACGAGATGCATACATACTGGCTCAAGTGCGAGGTATGCCATCCTCAGATATTCGTGCCCGCCAAGGGGACCAATGAAATGACCATGGTCGGAATCGTGCAGGGCCAGTGGTGCGGAAGGTGCCACGGCAAGATAGCCTTCCCGCTTACGGACTGCAACAGGTGCCATTCCGCGCCCAAAAAGGCTGCCGCGAAGTAATCTATGAGAAAAAAGCTGCTTGCTCTTGTTTTAGTGCTTGCTGTCCCGGCTCTTGCCGGGGCAGCACAGTACGGCAACATGACCCTCGATTCAAAACTTGAAAGCATGCATAAGGCTGGCGTCGGGGCTGTTATTTATCCGCACGACAAGCATGAAGCGCTCTTCAAATGCAACGAGTGTCACCCCAAGCTGTTCAAGGAAAAACGGGGGACAAGCAACATATCCATGAAGATGAACATGGACGGCAAGTTCTGCGGCTCGGCGAATTGCCACAACAGCCCGGCCGCGTTCCCGCTTTACATGTGCACAAACTGCCACACAAACGTAGGGGCGAAGAAGTAACTTCTTCGCCCCTTGTTTTTTTCTCCCTGAACCCCTGAAATCCGGCAAAAATCCCTTTTAAAAAATCTTTCTCACAAGATATGGACGCTGTAAGCGAGATGGTTATTTCGCTCACGCTCGAAAGGATAATGATGTTGGGTTACGGTTCGCTAACCCAACTACTCCCTTTATCAAAAGACCATATAATACGGCTGTCGCCGCTCTTTGTAACAGGGCTCCGCTCGCTTACTGCCTCCCCCATCCGCGAATCTCGCCCCTGAGGTCGCTTCGCTCCCAGCGCCTCGGCGAGATTCGCCCTCCC
>JACPGA010000301.1 GCA_016182705.1 Deltaproteobacteria bacterium | reverse complement strand
GGTGGTGGTTATTCAGGCTGTTCAAAAAGCCCCGCTGCTGGACTGCGAAGAGAGCGGGGAATGAGGCGTACTCTTTATGTATACGCGCGACGCTGAAATAACGAGAACGACTTTTCAGGCTGCTCAAAAAGCTCCATATGCAAGGCGTCGAGGAGCGAGGCATGAGGCGTACTCTTTTGTACGCCGCAATGCCGAGCGACGCTGACAACGAAGCAGATGGACTTTTTCAGCAGCCTGGGTTAAGAGGGCAGCAGCCTGCTCTCAACCCATCTCCTTAAAATCTTCCAGGGCTTGGACTTCACCTTCCCGAGCACCCATTCGTGGAAACTGGCGCAATCATCCTCGCCCCTGATGACATCGTAGAACCTCAGCATGATATCAGGGTCTTTTTCGAGGATGCTGTACCAGAGCCTCGGGTGATTGTACACAAGGTCAGAGAGCTTTCCCGCTGCTTTGAATTCCGGGTGTATCTCTTTTTCAAGCCACTGCTGGTATGCCCCCAGCTCCCGGGCGCCTTTTATATTATCTATTATAACAGAAGCGGCCGCTTTGGCTGTGCGGATGGCGTAGTATATGCCCTCGCCGAGGAAAGGGTCGACCAGGTGGCCGGTATCTCCGATGACAATTACCCGCCCCTTTACCGAAGGGGCCGCGCCGTCATAATATATCGGCACTGTCCAGCCCATCCGCTGGCTCAGGTCCAGTCCCTTCAGGGCCTCGTGGGTATTGACGAAATCGTTGAAATAATCCTTTATCCTGCCCCCGACCTTGCACGCGTCTCCGGCTATGCCTACCGAAAGGTAGTTCTCCTTCGGGAATATCCAGCCGTAGCCGTATGGAACGCTCCCGAAATCGATGAAAAGCTTTTCCGAATATCCCCGCGCGCCTTTCGGGAGCACCGCCTCGACGGTAATGGAAACGGCAGCCTCCTTCGGATTAAGCCCGAAAAGTTCCCTCCCCACAAACCCGGACGAGCCGTCAGCGCCGACAAGTACCCTGGCTTCGAAATCCCTGCCGTCGGCGAGAGTGACTTTTACAGACGGGCCGTTGTCAACCGCCTTTACCGCGCGCACGCCTTCTATTATCTCGGCCCCAGCCTCTTTTGCCTTGGAAAGCAGGAGTGTGTCGAAGGTGTCCCGCATTACGTTGTAGCCGACCGGCCTGTCAGACATGATGTCCATCATCCGGCCGGACTTGTACGTATAGGTCGCGCCCTTTACCCGCTCCTCGATAGCGCTTGAAATATCAAAATCGAGGATGCGCTCTATTTTCGTGGAGATGCACCCGCCGCAGGACTTGTATCTCGGGAAATTCTCCTTGTCTATTCCAAGCACATTCAGGCCGGCCCTGGCGAGGTCGCGGGCAGCGGTCGACCCGGCTGGGCCCAGGCCGACGACGATAGCGTCGTACATGTTACTCGCTCTCCTTCTCCACGCTGAATTCCATCTCACCGCACCAGAAGCCTGTCTTGTTCAGTGACTCGTACTCCCACCTCAAGACCTTCAAATGTCCTTTTTCCATCTCAAGGAGCTTTGTGAGACAGACCTTCTCAGCGGGCGTCGTTGCGTCCTTGAGCAGATTCGCGTAGAAATCCACGGCGCCCATCTCGGTCTCGATGGCTATCTGTACGGCATTCGTGTCGGACTGGTTGGTTGAAAGCCTCTTCAGGAGTTCGTTTTCTTTCGGGAAAGGTATCTGCCCGGATAACGCTATGGCAAAGCCCTTGGAAAGAGCCTCTTCGTAGCTTATCCAGCCGAGCCCTTTTTGCAGAGATTCAGCTATCTTGCCGACCACAACTATGTGGGCGAGCTCGTCCTTGGCCAGGCTCGAAAAAACAGTCCTTCCCTTCGGGTCCTCGACAAGAGCCGCGGCCGTAGTGTAGAAATGATAGCCCATTATCTCTGTATTATATGCGGTGTTGAGCTCCTGGATAATCTTGTCCTGGGCCATTTTCCCCTCCCGATATTTTATTTTAAGCCTTGCCTACTTTTTGATCTTCTCGGCATCATGCTTCTTCTCGACTGCCTCGCCCCTTATCTTGTCTTCACAGGCGTGGCAGATGGTCATGTCGGAAGGCTTGCCGCAGATCGAGCAGACGTGCTTTTTTTCCTTGTTGTCCTTGTTGTCGGTACCTGGCATTTAAATCCCCCCTCGTCACTGATTTTTCGGTAATATTTTACAATTAACATATCACAACAATTATTACAACATGGGTCAGGGAAGTTTGAGGCTCCTGGCCATGTCCTTGAAGGAAAACCCCCTGAGAGCCGGCCTTTCGATCCCCTTATGCTGGACGAGCACCTTGAATGTGTCTCCCATCCCGCCGGGAGAGATGAGAGCGCCAAGAGCCCTGTTGAAATTGACCTCGTCCACGCCCTCTACGCCGAGGGAAGCGGGCGTTTTGAGCTCTTCCAAAATGCCGAGACCGAGAAGGAAGTTCTTCTGCGTGGTAAAACCGGTAACCGGCAGCCCGGCCTCAATGCCTTCTAACGCGAGAGTCGTGAAATCGACGTGGCTGGTTATGTCCTGCTCGCCAATATTGGCGAACGGGTTGTCGTTGAGGGTGTGGCGGAAATGGCAATGCAGGCTCCCCCCCCTTTCGGGGGAGTAAAGTTCCCTGGCGGGAGCCCCGTAATCAATTGTCACGGCAAAGCCCCTTGAAAAAAGGGCACAGGCTTTCTTCATCCACCTTCCGGCCTCAAGATTCACCTCTGTTGTAATGCCCTCGAACGGCTCTACTCCCGCCCTCTGGAAATACCCGGCCAGGGCAGCATCTGACAAGGGCCCTTCCTTCTCGAAAAAGGACGAGCCGTCAAAATCAACGTAAAGCTCTTTGAGTTCGCCGCCTGTAAACTTCACCCTGTGCACCGGAAAGCTGTCAATGAGCTCGTTCGAGATGACAAAGGCGGCGTGGGCAGGCTTCAATTCATCGAGGCTTCTGTGCCAGGAGACCTTCTCCGGAGCTTCGCCCGAAGGCGGCCCTCCCAGCTCTACGAGCCTTATTGTCAGGGCCTCAAAAAGGCCGGGGCAAGCGCCTTTTACATATTCGAGCATGCCCATGGACAGCCACCCTCTTCCCGCGCCAGCCTCAATAAGCTCAAAAGAAGAAGGCGAGCCGAGCATCTCCCAGCACTCTGCCAGCTGCCTGCCGAGAGTCCTCGCGAAAACAGCGCTTACGTCAAGGCTGGTTATGTAGTCGCCCTGAGGGCCCCATATCTGCCTGCCGGAGGTATAATAGCCGCCAACAGGGGCGTACAGGGCGGCATCCATGAACACGGTAAAAGGTATCGGCCCGCTTTCAGCTATGCGGCGGGCTATGATGTCACCCGCATGGCCCCGCCGGTGCTGTCCGGCGCGGCTTTCAGGCATTTACAACGACCTCGACAAACGCGTCGCTCGGCGCGTAACACACTGGGCCGGCATCAGGCGGGTGTTCGCCCTCGTGTACATAGCCGCACTCAACGCATCTCCATTTCTTTGTCATCTTACGAATTCCCCTTTTTTATTTTCCTCTGCCGAGCGCGGTTTCAAACGCGTCAGCATGGCCTTCTTCCTGCATGAGTATCTGTTCGAGAAGGAGCCTGGTCGTGGAGTCACCGAGCTCGTCGCAGAGCTTGATATGCTTTCTGTAGCGCTCGATGGCCCCGTTCTCAAGCCCCAGGTCCTGGGAAATCATCTCACGAAGCTCCCCGCCCCTGCGTACGCCAGAGGGCTTGTACACTGGCACGCCCCCAAGGTAGACTATCCTTTCGGCGAGGGACTCGGCGTGCCTCATCTCGTCCATCGCGGTACTTTTGAAAAGCTCCAGAATGGGCGGGCTCTCCAGGCCTTCTCCCTCATAATGGTGGCCCATGTACTGGATTATAGCCGTAAGCTCGGCCACCCTGTCCTCGTTCAATGCCTCGACTATCTTCTTTCTCGCGTCCTCGCTCAGCTTTGCACCCATCTTCCACCTCCGCATTATGATAGTTGGTTTTTCAAGACACGAGACTCGGCTTCAACGGCGGAAGGGCTGATTTTAACCCGCCTCCTCCCGCCTTTCAACATCAAACAGCCTGAAAGCGCACAGGGTTCATTATATCTTAAAAACGCCGGGTTGTCAGGCAATCAGCCCCAGCCGAAGCATACCCGCCAGCCTTGACTTTAAATGGAAAGGTGCTTAACTCGATTTATGTAATTGACCGTCCCAAAAGGTCCTTTAAGACAGACTCCGCATGGTCCCGTACCCTTAAGGGGCGGCCCCGACCGCATTAAAAAGGAGGGAGGGCGCCATGAGCGTAGCGTATAAACCCGAGTTTCCGTTTCCATCAGTTGAAGCGTTTGGAAAGCCAGGGGCCGAGCCCCGCTGGTCAAGGGCCTCCAAGCACGGCGTCGGCACTGCCCTGAGCGCCTTGTCAAAGGTCTGGTTCACGCTGGAAAACGGCATAATAACCGAGGTCTACTACCCCACCGTGGGAATC
>JACPGA010000290.1 GCA_016182705.1 Deltaproteobacteria bacterium | reverse complement strand
CTGGAGTTCTGTTTTTGCGTTCTCTAGGCCAGCCACCCCGTTGAAGGTAACGCCGGGTTTTTTAGCGTTAAAGAGCTTGGCCTTGCTGAGGCCGAAGTTGAAAAGACCGCCCTGAGCGCCGCCCTGTCCACCCTGCTGGACACGGCGCATAATAAGCACCCAGATGCCTATAATCAGCACCCACGGCAAAACGAGCAGGAAGACCTGCCAGAAACCCGAACCTCCGCTCGGCCTGACGTCGACTGTCACGCCCCGGGTCTCGAACTCGCTCATTATTCCGGGGCCCTGAAATGAAGGCAGATACGTGAGGAAAGTCATCGTCCTTACGGGTTCCTGGCCTCTTGCCGGGCTATGCGTGACCGGAGAGATGAAGTCTCCGGACACCTCCTCGCCTTCTATGGTCACGGTGCTTATGTTTCCGGCCTCAAGCTGGTTTCTGAACTCGGTATAGGTTATCTTCTGCCTGGCTCCCGCGCCAGTGTCCGCTGATTCACCCCAGATATAAATAAACGCCCCGAAAAGGATAAGAGCTATCGCGATTTTCCAGGTAGAGCCTCTCTGTCCGTTGCCGGGGTATTTCCTTTCATCAGCCATAATTAGAGTCTATAAGAGAATTCGGTAAAAGCAAACCGGGACAGGATGGGGCGAAAACGGAAAGGGATGGTTTTTAGCGAGTAAATCGGAGTAATTTTTTATGCTTTCAATTAAATAGTAGGCGCAGCCCACTCTACCTGTTGCTGAAAACAGACAGGCTGCTCAAAACGCTCCAGATGCTAGGCGTCGAGGAGCGAGGAATGAGGCGTACTTTGTTTGTACGCCGCAATTACGAACGACGATGACAACAACGCAGATGGGGCGTTTTCAGCAGCCTGTCAAAAAGCCAGCACCATCTCTACGGCGATGAGTATGAGGATGCCGAGCTCTATTATATAAGCCCTTCTAATGGATATCTCATCGTGTATCATATTGTATGTATTCATTATTATCTGTAACTTTTCCCTGATGCTCGTCTCCCAGTCGCGGATCCTCAATACCGCCATGAAGGTCCTGTATATCCGGGCGTAGTAGATATCCTCCGTGACCTTCAGGGAGTTATTGACCCTCTCCGTCACCTCGGTTATGTCCGTAACCGTCCGGACTATCCTCCTGGCGAGCTTCTCGTATTCCCTGAGCCTCAGGAATGACGCGCCCCTGCTCCCGGAGATGCGGCTGTATATCCATTTGAGCTCCTTGTCGATGACCCTGTCATAGTACCTGAGCTCGAATATCTGGGCGTTGGCAAACTCCAGTATATCCGGAAGGTCGAAACTTCCAGAAGGGTCTATGATGAGGGAATTATCAACGTGGACTATTATGAGGTCTTCGGGGTAGTAGCTGAAGCTGTGCCTGAGGGTCTCCTCCCTCGTGAAGCGGCTCAATTCCCTGGCTTCGTAGAGAAGCAGCCTTGAAGGGTCGTAGCGCTCGAGGAATTCCCCGGGTTTCAACCCGTCGCCAAGCTCCTCGAGGTATATTATCGTGTAGTCTTCGAGAAAGTCCTCTTTTATCTCAGGGCCGATTATCGCGGGACCGAGAGATTCCATCAGGCCGTCTACGTACTCCCTGGCCTTGCTGTCAACGGTCGGGTCGCTGTCAAGCTCCCTTACCACCCTCTCAAGTTCGGCTATCGGCGTGCCCTGCGGTATGGCAATGTCAAAAGCGATTGAGAGCACCCCGAAGTCAAAGGCCTTTGCGAGCACATTGACCTTCGTCTCCGAGCCGAAGTATCCGCTGGAAAAAGGGGCGAGCTCAAGGGCGACCGGCGGGTTCGCGATCTCGAGGGCTTTGGTGTACCCGTACCTGGAAAGCTTGAAGCGCCTTGTCCCTGCCTTTACCCGCTCTTCGATCTTCGCGAGGTCTATTTCCGGCGCCACGTCGAAAAGCCTGTATATGAGTATCCTTCCCCTGCTTATGGAGATCATTCAAGACCTTCCGCCTCAGCCGGAAGCGTTATCCTGGCGGTCGTGCCCATGCCCGGGGAAGAATCGAACTCCAGCGTGCCTCCGTGATCCTTTATTATCGAATACGATATCGAAAGCCCCAGGCCCGTGCCGCCGCGGTCTGATTTGGTAGTGAAAAACGGCTCCATCACCCGCTCCAGGACCTCCCTGGTCATACCGGCTCCTTCATCCCTTACCTCGATGAGGACCTTGCCTTCTTCCTGCCTGGTCGCGACCATGACTCTCTTTTTCTTGTCCGAAAGCGCGTGAAGCGCGTTGAGCACGAGGTTTATAACCACCTGTTCTATCTTCTGAGCGCTGCCCTTCACCTTTGGCAATTCTTCGGCGAAGTCGACCTCGAAAGAGTCCGTGTACTTTGCTATCTGGTTACTGAGTATCGATACCGAGGCCATAACGGCCCGGTTCACGTCAAAGCTTCCCTCAAGGCCCGCCTTATCATTGCGCGAGAAGTCCTTCAGGTTGTCGACTATCCCTTTTATCCTCCTCGACCCGTCGGTTATGCCGGATAAAAGCTCCGGGACCACCTCGCTCATCTCCGAGTACGGAAGCCCGCCGAGGGAGAAGTCCCCGTTGTCGCGGTAGTACTTTTCAAGAATCCTTGCCGCGTCCTTCCACGCGTCAGACAGGAGCGTGGAGTTGAACAGGATGAAGTTATTGGGGTTGTTTATCTCATGGGCCACTCCCGAAGCCAGAGTCCCTATGGAGGTCATCTTGTTCGCGTGTATGAGCTTTGACTGGATGTATCTTGCCTCTTCCTCCATCCTGAGGAGTTCGGTCAGGTCCCTGACCGTGCACAGCACCATCGCGCTCTGCCTCAGGGTTATGACCTGCCCGCGCACGGAAACGGCCGCCCTCGTGCCGTCCCTGCGGACGGCGTCTACCCTCTCGAATGAAAAGCCGCCCTGGAATGAAAGGCTGCCCTTCACCTTTTCACAGACTTTTTCGCCCAGCAAATCCGCCTCTTCCATGCCGATGAGCTCCTCGCGCGAGTACCCGAAAATAGCGACCGCCGCGGGGTTCGCGTCTATTACGCGACAGCCGCCGCACCCCAGTATCCCCTGCGCGTCATGGTTCTGCTCGAAAATCTGCCTGAAACGCTCTTCGCTTTCTCTAAGCGCCTCCTCAGCCGTCTTTCTGGCGGTTATATCGCGCTTTATCCCGAGCGCCAGCTCCTTTTCGCCTACACGCAAAGGCGTTATGGCCATATCGACCCATATCTCAGAGCCGTCTTTTCTGAGCATCCGCACTTCCGGCAGGTACCCGCCACTTTTCCAGAGCTTCCTGTGCTCCTCGATCATATGGTACCTTTCCGGCGGGACAAGGAGGCACACACCGGAAGAAAGCAGCTCTTCTTTCGTGTATCCGAACATCCGGCAGCCAGCGAGATTGGCGTCAAGGTAACGGCCTTCAAAGTCTATGACGAACATGCCGTCCAGCGCTGAATCGAATATGGTCCTCAGCCTCTCTTCGCTGTCCCTCAAGGCCGACTCCGCCTTTTTCCTCTCGTCGGTCTGCTCGAAAGAACTTATCGCGAAGCCGATATCCGCAGTCAGGCTTTCAAGGAGGTCGATCGTCTTTTTCGCGAACAGGTCCGCGTTTTCAGTATATACATTGAGGTTTCCAAACAATTCGCCTCCGGCGAATATGGGGAAAACGGCACAGGCTTTATATCCATATGCCCTTGCCTCTTCCCTCCACTCCTTGAAGCTCTCGTCCGTCTCGATGTCCGTACATATGACATGACTGCCGGTCCTGAGGGCTCTACCGGTAGGCCCCATGCCGGGCGGAGTGAGATCGCACCTGACATTTATCCTGCCGACATAGCCGGTATCACATACTGCCTTGCAAACCGGCGTGACCACTCCGGTCGGCAGGTCGGCTTTGCCTATCCAGGCCATCATGAACCCGGCCTTCTCGACAAGTATCCTGCACGTCTCGGAAAGCACCCTTTCCGCGCAGGTCTCGCGCACGACCATCTTGTCAACTTCAAGGATAGTCTCAAGAAGACGGTTCAGGAACAGTATTTCCTTTTCTGCCTTCCTGTGAGCCCGGATAGTCTCGTATTCCCGGACCTCTCTTTCAATGGCCGGAGCCAGCCTGAAAAGTCTGTCCTTGAGAATATAATCGTCGGCCCCGGCCTTCATTGCCGTTACTGCGAATTCCTCGCCCATGAAGCCTGAGACGATTATGACCGGTATATCGAGTCCTGCCCGGCGCACCGCCTTGACCACATCGAGCCCGGAAAGCTTCGGCATCCTGTAATCCGAGATCACGAGGTCCCACTGTCCGGCGCAAAGGGCTTCCACCAGGTCTGGTTCATTATCCACGCGCTTGAAAGAGATCTCCAAGCCTCCGCGCCTTAAATCGCGCATCATCAGGATAATGTCGTCTTCCGAGTCTTCAGCGATGAGCACATTCAAATGTATCATGTCCTTCGTCATCTTCCATTCCAGGGTGCAAAGTATAAAAATGATTTAAGGACAACTCAGAAGTCTGTACATTGTATTCACAATTTATTGAAGAGTAAAATAAAAAGTGGCGCCCCTGTCCTTTTGGCCAAAAGCCCAGATCCTGCCGCCGTGCCGCTGGATTATCCTCTGCACAGTGGCAAGCCCTATGCCTGTGCCGGGGAATTCCAGTTCGGCGTGAAGACGCTGAAATGGATTGAAGAGCCTGTCGGCGTATTTCATATCAAACCCGGCGCCGTTGTCCTTCACGAAGTAGACCGCGCCCCCGTCCTCCGCCGTCTCCATGCCGACCTCTATCGCCGCCTCTTCCTTCCTGGACGTGAACTTCCATGCGTTGCCGATGAGGTTTTCGAGCACGAGCGTCATGAGGCTCGGGTCTCCTTTGGCAAGGAGCCCCTTGCTTATCACGAAGGAGGCCCTGCGCTCAGGCTGTGATTTTTTGAGCTCTTCGGCCACATTCTCGGCAATAGCCGAGAGGTCCACGTCTTCCCTTGTTATCCCGGCTCTCATCACTTGTGAAAGCTTCAGAAGCGCGTCTATGAGCTGGCCCATCCGCTGGCTCGCGCCCTGGAGCCTTGACAGGTAATCGCGCCCGGTGCTGTCGAGGCTTTCAACATAATCCTTGAGCAGTATCCTGCTGAACCCGTCGATTATCCTCAAAGGGGCCCTGAGATCATGGGCGACCGAATAGCTGAACGCCTCGAGTTCCTCGTAAGCGGCCTGCAGTTCCCTTGTCCGGCCGGCCACCCTATGTTCAAGCTCAATATTGAGCTTGCGGACCTCCTCCTCGACCCTCTTCCTTTCAGTTATATCCTGGACCGTGCCGGACATCTTGATGGCCATTCCAGCTGCGTCAAAAATGACCTCAGCCTCTTCATGGACTATCTTTTCAACTCCGCCGCGCAATAGTAGCCTGTGGTCGATTGAATACGGCTTTATACCCGTGAGCGCCTCATTGACCTCCCTCATGACTAATTCGCGGTCGTCCGGGTGCACGTATCCGATAAAAGCGTCATAAGTGGGGCCGAACTCCCGGGGGGCGACCCCGAATATCCTGTATGTCTCGTCCGACCACCACAGCTCGTTCGCCTCGATATCCCAGTCCCAGTTGCCGATGTGAGCTATCCCCTGCGCGTTGGCCAGCGAAGCCTCGCTCCGGCTCAGCGCCTCCTGGGAGCGTTTAAGTTCGGTTATGTCCGTCGAGATGCCTGCAATCGCGTAAGGGTTCCCGCTTGCGTCCGCGAGCCTGAACTTCACGGAAAGGTATACGCGGTCTCCATCGACTGGAACAGTCTCCTCAAATTCGAGGGGCGCCGCCGACTCAAGCGCCTTCAGGTCGTTTTCCCTGAAAACGTCCGCCACTTCTTTCGGGAAAAAGTCATGGTCGGTCTTGCCGTGCACATCTTCGTTTTTAATGTGGAACAGGTCCTCGTATATCCTGTTTATGAACAGGTAACGGCCTTCAGGGGTCTTCATGTACACGACATTCAACGTGTTGTCCATTATGGCCCTGAACCTTTCCTCGCTTTCGCGAAGGGCCTGGTTCCTTTCCTTGACCTGCCGGGCCATGTTGTTGAACGCAGCTGTAAGTACGCCTATCTCGTCCTCGCTCTCAACCGGAAGGCTTATATCGTAGTTCCCTGCGGCTATCTCCTTTGAAGACACGGCAAGCCTTCTTAACTGTTTGACCGCAACCCTGTAAAAAAACGCCACAAGCCCTGATAAAAGGACAATGGTCACGATTATTGTCACCAGGCCGTAAAGCTGAATAGAGCGCACGGGGTGCAGGGCTTCCTCGCTGTCGACCTCCGTTACGAAAACCCATTCGTACGGCAGCATGCATATGGAAGAGCCAGCGACATCTATTCCCCTGTAATCGGTATAGAAGCCGGAAAAATGCCTGCCGGACTCAAAGCAGGTCTCCACCGGAGCAGTCGCGACTTTCTGTTGCAACGGCGGCAGGGGCGCAAACGGGGATTTCGTCAGCATGAGCCTGTCCCTGTTCACGAGATAGATGTCCAGGCTTTTATATGAAGTCAGGGACATCCACTCGATCTCGTCCTCTGTCAGCCCGGGGGCTCCCAGGAATACCTCTTCAAGCTTCTCGAGCTCCACGAAGCCGACGATGACGCCCAGCAGACTTCCATCAGAGCGGCTGTGCACCGGGGCCGTCACGGCAAGCTCGGGTATGCCCAAGAGGCCCTTCTCGCGCATGGATATATTTGGCCCCTCGACCCCTTTCACGAAAAACTCCTCATTGCTCTGCTCTGTCCCGATGGCTGCCCTGTTCGTCGAAGCAACGGTAACTCCGGAAGTATTTATGACGGAGATCCTGAAAAAGTTTTTTACGATCGACATCTTGTTATCAATGATGTATTTGCTTAAAATCTCATCAGAGGCGAGATTTTTTTTCACGGCGCGCTCGAGTTCATCCCTTATTACGCCGTCGCTGGAGAAATCGATCATCCGGTTCCT